>JANLTD010000484.1:0-2504 GCA_031362765.1 Acidobacteriota bacterium
TATGAAAACAGCAATTTCAGTTCCGAATGATGTATTTGAATTAAGCGAACGGCTGGCGAAAAAATTAAAAGTTTCGCGCAGTAAAATTTTCGCAATGGGCGTTAAGAAATTGGGCGAAGAATATGATGAAGAGGAAATAATTGCCCGAATTAACGCGGTTTGCGAAGAAGTTGATACATCACTTGATCCATTTTGGAAGGAGGTGCAAAGCCGGACTTTGCCAAAAGACGAATGGAAATAGAGCGCGGAGAAATTTGGTGGGCAGATTTGCCTGAACCAAAAGGCTCAATGCCGGGATTTAGGCATCCGATTTTGATCGTCCAATCCAATAAGTTTAATCGAAGTGATTTGGGAACTGTAATTGGTGTGATAATCACAACCAATTTACGGCTTGCGAAAATGCCCGGAAATATTTTACTCCTGCCGCGTCAAAGCGGCTTGTCGCAAGATTCTATTATTAGCATCACGCAAATTGTTTCGGCAAACAAAGCTGATTTACTTGAGTTTGTCGGCACACTTTCCGCACGCAAAATGGAGCAGGTTGACGAAGGTTTGCGCCTTGTCCTTTCTTTATGAATGTTTTTGAACACGCAGAAAACAATATCAAAACCGAAATCGAAAACCTGCGTGCCGGGATCAACCGGCACAACGATCTTTATTACCAAAACAACGCGCCTGAGATCTCAGATTTCGAGTTTGATGCGCTGCTTGTAAAACTCAAAGAACTCGAAGAAGCGCATCCCGAATTTATTACACCCGATAGCCCGACGCAGCGCGTCGGCGGACGCGCCGAAGGCTTTAAGCCGTTTATTCATCGCGTGCCGCTGATGTCGCTCGAAAATTCTTACAATTTGGAAGATTTGAAGGCATTTGACGAACGCTGCCGCAAATTGGCCGACGGACGCGAATTTGATTATGTCGCGGAACTCAAAATTGACGGTCTAAGTGTGGCTTTGCATTACGAAAACGGCATTCTGACAGCCGGCGCGACGCGCGGCGACGGACAGACGGGCGATGATGTTTTCAGCAACGTCAAAACGATCAGAAGTATTCCTCTAAGGTTAAAAGACAACTTTCCCCCAAAGATCGAGGTGCGCGGCGAGGTTTTTATGGCGCGTTCGGTTTTTGAAAACATCAACGCCGACTTAGAAATGCAAGGCGAAAAACCATACGCCAACCCACGCAATTTCGCTTCGGGAACTCTGCGCCAGCTTGATTCTTCGATCGTCGCCGCGCGCCGGCTTGATATGTTTCCCTACGATGTTTGGCAAGAGAATCAAAAACCTTTCGCTTCCCATTGGGAAAATTTCGAATGGCTCGAAAAACAAGGCTTTAACGTCAATCCGAACCGCCGCAAATGTGCTGATATCGCCGAAGTAATCGGGTTTTGCGACGCGATGCTCGTGCTTCGCGACTCGCTCGATTACGACATTGACGGTGTTGTCGTCAAGATCAATTCAACGCGTCTGCAGGAAGAATTCGGCGCGACGACCAAAGCGCCGCGCTGGGCGATTGCCTACAAATATCCGGCGATGCAGGCGACCACACAGCTTGAAGCAATCAATATTCAGGTCGGACGGACAGGCTCTTTAACGCCCGTCGCTTATCTGAAACCTGTTTTGCTTGCCGGAACGACCGTTTCGCGGGCATCTTTGCATAACGAGGATGAGATCAAACGTCTAAATTTAAAGATCGGCGATTGGGTCTTGATCGAAAAATCCGGCGAGATCATTCCGCAGGTTTTGCAGGTCATCGAATCAAGACGGAATGGAAGCGAAACCGTTTACGAGTTTCCGACGCATTGCCCCGTTTGCGGGTTCGATGCCGTGCGCCCGGAAGGCGAAGCCGTCACGCGCTGTACGAACGCTGATTGCCCGGCAAAAGTGAAAGCGCGAATTCTGTATTTTGCGTCACGTAAAGCAATGGACATCGAAGGCTTGGGCGATGTGTTGGTGGAAACACTGGTTGATTCGGGAATGGTCAAAACGGTCGCCGATCTATACGATTTAAGGACGGAACAGATCGCCAATCTCGAACGCAAAGCGGAAAAGTCGGCGGCAAAGCTTATCGAACAGATCGAACTCTCAAAAACTCGTGGATTGCAGCGTCTGCTTTACGGAATGGACATTCGCCACGTCGGCGAACGCTACGCGAAAATTCTCGCGCGTTCGTTTAGAAACATCGAAAATCTTGGCCTTGCTTCGGTCGAAGAGCTTGACGCGATCCACGAGATCGGGCTTGCGGTCGCCGAAAGCGTTTTCAATTTCTTCCGCGATGAAAAAAACCTTCAGGTGATTGAACGATTAAAAGCAGCGAATGTGAAAACCGAAATTGACGGCGACACAAACGCCGAATTAAACGAAAATTTCAACGGCAAAACCTTCGTTCTGACCGGAAAGCTTGAACACTTTACCCGCGACGAGGCCGCCAAACTTATCGAAGACCTCGGCGGACGCGTCTCAAGTTCAGTCAGCAAAAAAACCGATTACGTCGTCGCCGGTTCG
>JANLTD010000555.1:0-2225 GCA_031362765.1 Acidobacteriota bacterium
CAAAAAAACTAGGGCTTAAGGACTGGAGCGCGAGCATCCTTGCTTGCCTGAGCGCAGGGCGCGAAAATAGCTTTGTGAGCCTTGTGCCGTCGAATTTAACAAGGCCTTTTCGCGTTGAAGCAACGCTCATGGCAATCAAGGATGCTCGCGCTCCAGTCCTTAAGCCCTAGTTTTTTTGAAACTAACTTTTTAGTGAGGCATTACCCGAGAACTAATATTTTTCTTGACTTGCCGGGGAAAAAGGCGTATTAATTGCCTAAACACCCAGGATAACTCAACATTTAGGAGAGAAAGATTATGGCAAAAAAATGTGTTTTCGCGGTATTGGCTTTTATTTTCTTTTGTTTTTCCTTTATCCTTGTTGCTTCTGCACAAACTTCCGGTTGTAATGATACCGATTATGATTGCCAGATTCGGGTCGAAACCGCCAATATCAAATCCAACCCGAAAGACTCTTCTGCTTACTATAATCGTGCAATTGCAAATTATGGTAAGCAAGATTTCCCCCAATCAATTAAGGATTACACCAAGGCAATCGAATTAGAGCCACAAAACGGACTGGCTTTTTATGGGCGCGGCCTATCTTTTTATGGAAATTCCGAATTCGATGCCGCGATCAAGGATTACACCAAAGCAATCGAACTGATCTCAAATTACACCGATGCCTATTATGGCCGCGGCATTGCTCAAGTTGAGAACGGGAACAATGCGGCCGCGCTGAAAGATTTCAACAAAGCGATTGAAATAGATTCAAAATATGTTTTGGCTTATATTGGTCGTGGAGTTTACTACGGAATGCAGCAAAAATACGATTTGGCGATCAAAGATTTCTCCAAAGCGATCGAGCTCCAACCTGACAACATTGACGCATATCTCAATCGGGCAAAGGCTTACGAAGAATCCGGCGATAAAGCAAAAGCCGAAGCCGACCGAAAAAAAGCGGCACAGGTGGAAAATCCATAAGAAAGAAAAGACGAACCAAGGAATTATTAATTCCAAAAACAAATTACGACGGGAGAATTAAAATGAAAAATAAACTGCGAATAATGTTCACAATTTCCGTTTTTTGTCTGATTTTCAGTGGCGCGGTGTCGGTTTTCGGGCAACCAAGAGCAGGCGGTTACAAAGATGTGTCAGTAAGCACTCCGGATGTGAAAGCAGCGGCTGATTTTGCAATCGAAAAAAAGGCGTCTGAAATGGAAGAAGAATTGTCGCTCGAAGGCATCATCAAAGCCGAAACACAGACAGTCGCCGGAATAAATTATCGTCTTTGTTTGCAGCTCTACATTCCCGCCAAAGAAGAAGAGACCGACGGCGTTCAACTTTTTATCAAAACCGTCATTTACAAAAATCTCAAAGGCGAATATTCAATCACGAGTTGGGAAGAAGAAGACTGCGCCGACAAGTAAGTTGTAACTCAAAATAATTTGTGATTAACAATCTAAACTTGCAAGTCGTAAACATAAAAATCGTTCTTTAAGTCAAATCTTTGAGGAGGGATTTTTGTGTTATGAAAACAAATATTTATAAAATTGGATTAATTACAATCGGTCTTGTTCTGTTTGCCGCCGCGTTTTATCAATATCGTCCGGTGTCAAATAATTACACGCGCGTGACGGTCGTCGGCGAGTCGCAAACCGAAGTGCCGCCCGATAACGCGCTCGTTTCTTTTTCGGTCGTCACGCAAAATGCGCAAGCGGTGACCGCCCAGCAGGAAAACGCAAGGAAAATCGAAGCCGTCATGAAAGCCTTGCAGGACGCGTCGGGCGGCGCGAAACAGGATGTCAAAACTAGCAATTACAGCTTAGCGCCCGAACAGGATTATTCGTCAAACGGTTTGCCGAAAATCGTCGGTTACGAAGCGCGGAATACGATCACGGTGACGACGGACAACTTAAATCAGGTCGGTGCGCTGATCGATGCCGCTACCAAAGCCGGAGCAAACAGTGTCGAAGGCATTTCATTCGTGCTTCGTGATGACAGCAACAAACGCGGCGACGCGCTCGGAACTGCCACCAAACAAGCGATGGCAAAAGCCGACGCGATCGCCCAATCGTTAGGCGGAAAGATCGTTCGCGTCGTCGAAACCGTTGAAGGCGGCTCGACACCGACGCCGATCGTTTCGGCAACTCCGTATATGGCGTCATCCAATACGATTTCAAAACCCGAATATAAAACGCAAATTCAGGCGGGTTCGATAAATGTTCGCGGACAGGTGACGCTCG
>JANLTD010000556.1:0-10837 GCA_031362765.1 Acidobacteriota bacterium
CAAGTCAAAGGCTGGCGGCAACAGCCGATCCTTCCGGCAAATACGAGTTTTCCGGCTTGCGCGGCGGTTCATATCGGGTGACCGCAACGGGCGATGGTTTCGGCGAATCGGCGGAAACCGTCACATTTTCGGACGGCGCCAGCGTCAGTCAGGACTTTTCAATTTCGCCCGGCGCGATTCGCGATGTGGTGACCGTGACGGCCGGCAAAGGCAATGAGCGGCTGGCTGTTGAGACACCTCAAACCGTGACTGTGACAACTGCCGAACAGATCGAACAAAGGCTTCCGCGCTCAACTTTTGAAATTATGGAACGCGCTCCGAATATTGGCTCGATTGAAACAAATCCGGCTCGTGAGCGTCCGAGACTTCGCGGTCTTTCATCAAATCGCCTGCTCGTTGTGATTGACGGCGAAAAGCTGAACAATCCGCGCACCGATGTCGGAGCAAGCGGCCAGCCGATTCAGGTTGTTGATCCTTCGCAATTGGAATCAGTCGAAATTGTTGCGGGTTCAGGTTCCAGCCTTTACGGTTCGGATGCGATTGGCGGAACGATCAACCTCATCACCAAACGCCCGATACTTTCGGATAAAGGATTAGTATTCGGATTAAGACTTGATGGCTCGTATAACAGCAGCGGCGCAGTACGGCGCGGTAATATGACCTTAAATTTGTCGAGTTCAAACGTTGCTTTTCGGGCAAGCGGAAATCTTTATCGAAATGCTAATTATAATTCGGGGAACGGCGAGGTGAAACTTGCTCAGAATGTCGCGATTGGGCAATTCTTCAGACAATTTCCAACCAATGTTGCCGGAACGACATTCCAATCGGCCGGCAGCTACACGGTGTTTCCGATTGCAAAGAATCAGGAAATTCTCAATGGACAAGGGCACGGAAACGGACAACAGTTTGATTTATGGTTTTTTCCGGCAACAAAACATAGTTTTCGCGGAAAATATCTAACCCGCGATGATGGTAATAATGGCAATGCTTTTTCAGGCCCGCCAGATGAAACTCAGGAACGTTATGGAAGTTATCGTCGTTTCGATAAAGTTGGTATTCGTTATGAAGGTTTGGATCTGAACAAATATATTCCGAGAGTATCGGCAAACTATTTCCATCAAAAACTGTCAATTCCGCAAACTCAATTTACGTGGGCAAATCTTGCCGGTGCCGGCGGAAGTTTCTTAAACACCACAACTTTTACCGGCTTGCAATCAATTTTCTCATTGACTTCGTTGGTGGATAATCGAAATACGATCACGACGGACGGATTGGATTTTCAGGCGAGTTTAACGCCTTTTAGCGGTTTGATCGTGACGGTCGGCGGCGGTCGCACAAAAGATGTGTCGAAAGACTATTTCTTTTCAACCAACGCTACATTGTCGGGTACTAGCCGTATTTTCACAGGAACACCGGTGATTGGCGCAAGTTCGCCGCTGACATCATATACCGATAACAACTTTTATTCTCAAGCCGAATTTGATCGTGTTAAGTGGTTTCGGATAACTGCGGGAGTCCGCTATGACAGCTGGATCACGCTGGCAGTTCCGGGCAATGGATTTCCGTTGTCAACTGAATTTGCGGCATTGAATGCGGCAACTCCGGCGTTCACTGCCAATCCCGGCGCACTGGGGCAGGTCGTGGCGGCTTTGCCAACTTTGGTCGCTTTGGCAGGCGGCACCGGTACATCCGGTTCTAACCGAAAATCAACAACTTACAATTTTGGAGTGGTCGGTAGATTCCCCTTTGGAATAAATCCTTATTTTCGATGGGCAAACAGTTATCGTGAGCCCGGAATTACGGATCGCTACCTGCTTCGTAACTTTACACCGGGGTTACCGGGTCTCGCATCGTTAGTTGTTGGAAATCCAAATTTATCGCCTGAAACCGGTAATAATTATGATGTCGGAGTCAAGGTTTCGCGCAAACAATTCAACTTTTCACTCGGCTATTTTTATAACAAGATAGATGATTTGCTGGTCTTTTCACCTGCGCAGACATACTGTGTTGATCCCGTGCCGGGAGTTCCCGGCAGCGCATCGGGAGCTTTTGGTTGTCCCGCCGGTGTCAGTCGGGTTGCCGTGCAGATAAATGCCCGGATCAATCAGGCGTCTGCGACTATCAAGGGAATTGAATCTACCGGAGAAGTTGCTATTTCATTAGGTCGTTTTGGAAGTCTTAATCCGTTTTATTCTCTCGGCTCTCTGCACGGAACAAACGGTTCGCCGACGGCGGTTCAATTAACCCAACTGAATGTGATCTATAATCGAAGCGACACGCCTGTAAAATTAACCGGATCTGCTGCTGATTTTCCGCTCGCGAATATAACTCCGTTTCGTCTTCTTTTCGGCGCTCAATATCTTGATTCAAAAGGCCGGGTTTCGGTTGAATATACCTGGCGCCACCAAAACCGCGTAACCCGTGCCGATCCCGGGGCAATTTGTCGGAACCGCGCTCATCAATTACGGATCGTTTGCCAGCCTGAATAAGATAGATAAACAATCCATCAAAGGCGGTTACAACTGGAGAAATGATAAATATAAATTCACGATCAATGCGGGAATTGATAATTTAACCAATAAACTTTTCTGGGAGCATTTCCAAAATGCGCCGGCGCCCGGCCGAAGTTTTTGGCATGAAACGCTGGCTTGACACGCCATTTACGCTATCCGGAATCGGGCTCGCGATTGGCGATGCCGGCGATAAAACCCGGCTTGTGATAATGCAATGCGAAGATCCGATAATCGGTATGATCGGTCTTCTGCAATGGATTGATCCGGGAATGAATGCACCGCCGATTCCGACCCGTGTAACTTTTTGCGCGCGTATTTTTGTTGTCGGATCGGACGATGTTCGGAGCGTTTTTGAAAAAGCGAAGTTGAGCGGCGTACAAATTTATGCCGAGCTTCACGATTGGAGTTTCACGGCGGCTGATAGTTCGGTAAAAGAAATGATCAGTTGTTCATTTTTCGACCTTGATGGTTATTTTTACGAAGTCAACCAGACGATTTCAAAGGGGCAATCGTGAGCGATTGGACGACATTTACCGGTAAATAAAGAGCTCGCGACGGTGCTAATTGTCGGTGGCGAATCGCGCAGAGACCGGTCGGGAATGTTAAGCGTGCCGCTTTTCAATGGTCGGAAAAACCGGTTCCGACTCCAAAAGACGGCGAAGTTTTGCTCGAAACCATTTATCTCGGGCTCGCTCCCGTAATGCGTATGTATATGACGGGCACCGACCGGACAGGCGACAAACATCAGGAGATCGGCGATATCATCCGCGGCCGCGGCGTCGCGAAAATTCTTGAATCGCGGCACACCGATTGGAAGGTTGGCGACATTGTGCAAGGCTCGATCGGCTGGCAAACTTATACGGCGAGCGCGATGACCGCGCAGGAAAAATTCTTTAAAGTCACGTCGCACGATTTGCCATACGCTTTGGCGGCGGGAGTTTTGGGTATGATTGGTTTATCGGCACACGCTGGTTTTTTCGCCTGCGGAGATCCCAGAAAAGGCGATGTAGCAGTAATTTCCGGAGCGGCTGGCGGTGTCGGTTGGATGGTTTTTCAAATGGCGAAGATCACCGGTTCAAGTAAGATCATCGGCATTGCGGGCGGTGCTGAAAAATGCAGAATCATCCGCGAACTCGGTTGCGATGAAACGATTGATTACAAATCGGAATCTGTTTCGGAACGTCTTGCCGAACTTTGTCCGAACGGGATTGATTACTATTTCGATAATGTCGGCGGCGATATTCTGACCGCGTGTCTAGAACGGCTCGCGATGCACGCCCGAATTGTTTTATGCGGTTCGATTTCCGAATACACCCGCGAAACTCCTTTTGGTCTAACGAATTATACACGGCTTCGGGCGGTCGAAGGCAGAATGGGCGGTTTTTTGTTTATAATCACGTCGGTCGTTGGGAAGCGGTGATGACCGAATTGGCTGATTGGATTCGCGAAGGGAAACTAAAACCCGTACAGGATGTGATCGAGGGTTTCGAGGCGATGCCCGAAACGCTCGCACGCCTGTATGAAGGAAAAAGTGTCGGATTGCAATGCTGCAAAGTGCGCGACGAACCGGTTCGATAAAATCATCTGAGGCAAGTATGGATAAACCCGCTGTTCGTTTTCAAAGGGCGAATTATGTTGTTACAGATCTTGAGCGCGCATTGGAATTTTATGTCGGCGTATTGGGATTAACGCTTGATTTCGTTATAGATTCCGAAAAAACTTCGTATTCATATCCCGTTTTTGATATTCCGAAAGATGCCGTCATGCGGTTCGCGGTTTTGTCGGCACCAAATCAGCCGCGTGTGATGGCTTTGACTGAATTGAAAAATGTCTCGCTCGATCCTGTTTCGCATCCGCGCCGAGCCGCGATCGTGCTTGAAACGCCCGACGTTGATTCGGTTGCAAACCGCGCTAAAGCCGCCGGTTTTGAAGTTTGCATCGAACGCGAATTGATTACTTTTGACGGTCGAAAAGGGCGTGAACTTGGAATTATTGATGCTGACGACAATTTGACGGTAATATATAGTTTGCCTGAATAAAGAACAAAAATTATGAGTGAAGCAAAGCGCAGCAGTTTTTTTTATGGGTGGGTAATTGTAGCAATATCAACGCTTGCGTTGGTTGTGAGCAATGGGCTTTCGATTGGCGGAATTCCTGTTTTTTCGGAATGGATACGTAACGATTTTATTGCAAGCGGTGCAATTCCGGCGGACAAAGCACAAACAATTGTTTCAAATTTCGGTGTTTTAACATTTTTGGTGGCAGGAATTACAGCACCTTTTGCCGGATATTTCATTCAAAAATTTAATATCAAAGTTCTAATGGTAATTGGTTCCGTAATACTCGGTGGCGGATTACTAATCCATTCTCAGGCAACAACTGTTGGGACCATTTATTTTTCGAGAGTATTGTTTGGAGTTGCACTCGGTTTAGTCGGCGTTTTGATAAATACAGTTTTGGTGTCAAATTGGTTTCGCCGACAACGCGGAACGGCGTTGGGAATCGTGCTTACCGGAACGAGCATCGGCGGAATGTTGATTCCTTTGATTGCAACCCCGATAATCATAAATTACAACTGGCGAACTGCGATGATAGTGGTCAGTTTATTGATTTGGCTGATTCTTATTCCGGCGATTATTTTTCTAGTAAAAACAAAACCAAGCGATATTGGAGTGTTTCCCGATGGAGATTCGGGCGAATCTCAAGAGATATTAGCAGTTGGAAATAATCAAACAGGTTTGTCGCTGTTCCAAGCAATGAAAACGCCGCTCTTTTGGGTATTTGCATTTTGCGCGGCTTTGATATTTTATCCGTTATTTGTTTCTACGCAACAACTTATATTGTATATTCGTACACCAAAAATCGGCGTTTCACCTGAAATTGCCGGTTTGATTCAAGCGTTGCTTTCATTTCTAAGTATCGGTGGAAAATTTTTGTTTGGCTTTATGTCTGACAAAATTTCCCCGACTCGAGTGATGCTCATTTGTTGTAGCGTGATGTTTTTGGCAACATTGGTCTTGTTAAATTTTTCGGCATCCACAGTACTTTTTTTCGTTATCCCTTTCGGATTTGGATACGGCGGAACTTTCGTGCTTCTACAACGCCTGGTTGCTGACTACTTTGGATCAAAAGATTATCCGAAAATACTTGGAGTCATAACTGTTATCGAAACTATCGGCGCTTCTATTGGCGGAAGAATCACAGGAGCAGTTGCGGATGCTGATGGAGGTGACTACACGCGAGCATTTTACTATGTTATTGCGGCGACAGGCCTTGCGTTAATTTTAACGTTTGCGTTGAATTTTATGGTCAAGCAAAAACCCCAAACTATATGAAATATTGGTTTTTTACGATCGCCAAAACCCCAAAGCGTGATAAATATACTACCGAGCAGGTTTTGCCGATTCTCCACGCGCACACTGCTTATTTCAAACAACTGCCGGAAGGAATCTGTCTGATCGCCGGACCTCTCGTCAACCAAACCGACCACGAACTCGGCGCCGGTTGTTTCGTTTTTGCGGCCGAAACCGAAGCCGAAGCAAGAAAACTGGCAGAAGCCGATCCGTTTTTTGTGGAAGGAATTTACGATTACAAGGTTTGGGAATGGATGAAAGTTGTCCCGGATTGAAAAGTAATAGAATGTTTTAGGCGTACAATGGCAAAATTATGAATCTAAAATTTTACAAAACCTGTTTCAAAATTACGGCAATCGGCAATATTGTCGGAGCAATTTTAGCTATTGCTTCGATGTCGAATCATCTTGAGATGTTTTACACTCAAACGGAAACAATCCCGATACTCAGATTTTATCATTATAATCTGTGGGTGTTTGTGCTGATGTTGGGCGTTGGCTATTGGTTTTTGGGACAAGAACCGATCCGGAACCGCGTTTTGGCGTTGATCGGCGCGGTCGGAAAATTGTTCATAGCGGGAAGCTGGGTTTATCTGCTTTCGATGAACCACGCGAAACCATTGATTCTTCTGGCAATTGCCTACGATGGGTTTTTCGGGATCGTGATGGCGGTTTTTTATTGGAAAACCATAAGCTATCAGGAACACTAAAAAACTCTATCCGAAAAACTAATTTAGACGGTTAAAAGCCTTGTTATTTTCACCTGAGATGTTATAAACTTATGATAAATTTTATCAAGTTCGGAGCAAAATTACGGACAAAATAACCCTTGATATTTTAGAAAATGCACTTCGCAATGCCCGTGAGGAAATGGACGCGGTCTTGTTTCGCTCCGCGATGTCGCCCGTTATTCGCGAACAACACGATGGTTTTCCGATGATTTGTCATCCTGACGGGCGAATGGTCGTCGGACAATTCGGTTCGTATATTCACGGATTTTTGGCGAATTGGAAACGCGGCGTAAATGAAGGCGACGTTTTTCTTGTCAGCGATCCGTATTCGTGCGGCGGAGCAATTTCGCACATCAATGATTGGATGGTTTTGATGCCGAATTAAACGAAAAAACGGTCGGCTATGTAAAGCTGCGTGAAGGAAAACAGATTGAATGTTTGAACGGAAGACCGGCGATTGAAGTCCAACGAATTTATCTTTTGGAAAAGGTCAAAGGTAATCAGTTCGGCAGAATGCTGATGGAAAAATGCTTTGAGATCGGACGACTTAAAGGATAGACGATTTGGGTCGGTGTTTGGGACAAAAATATCGCGGCTCAAAAATTTTACGAAACCCTTGGAATCGAGAATATTGGAACTACTGATTTTTCGGATGGCAAAAATGAATTCATTAATTTTGTTTTTGCGAAAAGTGTTTTATGACAAACAGACCACTTAAAGGCTTAAAAGTATTGGAAATGGGGCAGCTTCTGGCGGGACCTTTTTGCGCTTCGATGTTGGCGGGATTTGGCGCAGACGTTATCAAGATCGAGAAACCGAAAACCGGCGATCCGCTTCGCGTGTGGCGCAAGCTGCATAACGGAACGTCGCTTTGGTGGCTTTCGATGGGGCGCAACAAAAAATCGATCACGCTCGATATGACAAATCCGAAGGGACAGGAAATTGCTCGCAAACTGGCATCGAAAGTTGATATTTTGCTCGAAAATTTCAAGCCCGGAACGATGGAAAAATGGGGAATGGGATTTGAAGATCTACGCAAAGAACATCGCGGATTGATAATGGTGCGCGTGTCCGGTTGGGGGCAAACAGGACCTTATTCATCGCGCCCGGGTTATGCAAATGTTGCCGAAGGTGTCGGCGGAATGAGATTTACGACCGGTTATCCGGATCGTCCGCCGGTTCGCACGGGAACTTCGATCGGCGACACTTTGGCCGGACTTCACGCAGCTTTGGGCGCATTGACGGCCGTTTATCATCGGGATGTGAACGGCGGCGAAGGTCAAATCGTGGATGTCGCGATTTACGAAGCGATCTTCAATATGATGGAATCAACTTTGGCGGAATACGACAAACTCGGACACATCCGCGAGCGGCAAGGCGCCAAGCTCGAAGGCATTGTGCCGACCTCGACATATCCGACCAAAGACGGCAAATTTATCATCATCGGCGGCAACGGCGATTCGATCTATCGGCGTTTAATGGCGAAGATCGGGCGTCCCGAACTCGGCGAACACGCGGAAATGCAGGATAACGCAGGCCGGGTTGGACACGAAGCTGAAATTGATCAGGCCATTTCGGATTGGACGATCACCCAGACCTATGATGAAGCCTACGCCAAAATGATTGAAGCGGAAGTTCCGACCGGTCCCGTTTATTCAATCGCTGACATTGTCAAAGACCAACAATACATCGCACGCGGAATTTTTGAAACAGTCGAGATCGCACCAAACGAAACCGTAAAAATTCCCGCAGTATTGCCTTTTTTATCCGAAACACCGGGCGGAACAGATTGGATCGGTCCGAAATTAGGCGAACATAATGAAGAAATTTATCGCGGATTTTTGGAAATGTCGCAAAATGAATATGAAGATTTAATTGCTAAAGAAATTATTTAACCAAAACTTCTCAAACTTTTTAAAATGAACGGGCGTCAAAATTAAACGTCGGCTTTTAGTCCGAAATTGTTTATGCAAATAATGCGTTTCTTTATTTTGAGTCTTTTAATTCTTCTCGTTGGGCAAACCGTTTTTGCCGCGCGTCAGAGCATCTTTGTCGCTCCGCAAACAACCGACCCCAATATCTCGACCAATCTAAACAACCATTATGTGTCAATAGATACAGCGGTTCCGGCAAAAAATCAACTTTTTTTGTTTTTGCCCGGAACCGGCGGTGTAGCGTTTAATTATCTTGAAATTAACAAGACGGCGGCGGATTTAGGCTTTCATTCAATTAATTTGACTTATCCGAATGACGATGCGGTCAACACAATTTGCGGCGGCTTAAATACCGATTTGGATTGTTACGGCAATGTTCGTTTGGAAGTTCTCGGCGGCACTGACCGTTCAATTCTGGTCAATGTAAATCGCGCAAACTCGATCGAAAATCGGCTGATCAAACTTTTGATCTATCTGCAAAATCAGCGTCCAACCGAGAATTGGAACCAGTTTTTGATAAATGGCACCACGATTGATTGGTCAAGAATTATTATCTCTGGACATTCGCAAGGCGGCGGACACGCCGGACTTATTGGTCGTTACCATTCGGTCGTTCGAGTTGTTATGTTTGCCGCAATGGATTTTAATGGTCTGGCAAATTCGCCGGCAAATTGGATTGCATTGCCAAACACTACTCCGAACGCGACGGCTCCCGACAGATTTTGGGGATTTGCGCATCAGCGTGATGAAATGGTCAATTTTAACATACTGTCGGCACGAGTTTGGACGGCTTACGGAATGACGAATTTCGGTTCTATTGTTAATGTTGATATCGCAATTCCGCCGTACGGCAGCACGCATTCTTTGACCAGCAACATCGAGTGCACCAATTTTCACGGCTGCATCGCGGTTGACATAAGGCTGGTTTCGCAAAATGGAATCCCTGTGTACAAGCCTGTTTGGGAATACCTTTTGTCGAACACAGTTTCGCCTTTGAGCGTCAGTTCTTTGGAGTTTTCGCGGAACAACGGACAATCGGTAAACCGTCCGCCGGTCGGTTCAACAACGAAACTCTATCGGCTTGCGGTTCGCGGTACCGGTTTTGAATCAACAGCCAAGGTCTTCGTGAACGGGATTGAAACCGAAACGGAATTTATTAACGCCGGAGAAGTTCGGACCAAACTTCCCGCCGGAAAAATCGGCAGAACCGGCGGCTCAACCGTCCAGGTTCGGAGTCCAAACGGACAAATTTCAAATGTCTTGAATTTTTGAACCGATTGATTGAAACTGATTTAAAGATTTGATTTCCGACATCATCTGACAAAAAATAATGGATTTACCAAAACAAGTTGAAATAGTTGAAGTCAGCCCGCGCGACGGGTTGCAGATGCTGCCTGTTTTTGTGCCGACAGCGGATAAAATTTTGCTAATCGAAAAATTAAAAGATGCCGGATTCAGGCGCATCGAAGCTGTTTCGTTCGTTTCGCCGAAACACGTTCCGCAGATGGCTGATGCGGTCGAGATTTTGGCGGCGATCGGCGACGATCCGGACATTGACGAGGTGGCTTTGGCATTGAACGAACGCGGCTACAAAAGCGCGATCACGGCCGGCGTTGACTGGATCTGCTATGTGATGGCGGCGACCGAGACGATGTCGCAGAAAAATGCCAACACGACAATTGCCGACGGTCTGGCAATGACGAAAAAATGTATCGCTGACGCACAGACACAAGGTATCAAGGTTCGTGCCTCGATTGCCGTAACCTGGGTTTGCCCGTATGAAGGCGACGTGCCAAAAGATCATATTCTGGAAATCACACGGGAATTATCGGAAGCCGGCGCAGACGAAATTGCTTTTAACGATACGGTTGGAAAAGCGACGCCGAATGATGTTTTTGAATTGTGTCGAAGCGCCAGAGAAATGTTTCCCGCACAACAATTTGCCGCGCATTTTCACGATACGAATTTTACCGCTTTGGCGAATATTTACGCGGCTCTGGCGGCCGGTTGGAATATTTTCGACAGTTCCGCGGGCGGCTTGGGCGGTTGTCCTTTTTCGCCCGGCGCAAGCGGAAATATTGCCACTGAAAAAGTTGTTTGGATGCTCGAAAAGATGGGGATTAATACGGGAATTGATTTAGAAAAACTCAAAGTTGCCGCCGCATTTGCCAAACAAATCGAAGTAACCGCAAAAAATATTTAGGCAAAAAAATACATTACGGAGCGGTCTAAAAATTGCATAGGTTTCGAAAACCAGGAAAATCTGCCTACGAAAGACACGAAAAAAACGAAAACAAAGCAATTTTG
>JANLTD010000592.1:0-5669 GCA_031362765.1 Acidobacteriota bacterium
TAAAAAAACCTGAAGCCAATATGACATTTATCCAAGAACCGGTTTATATCGTGACCATTTTGCTGCTGCTGATCGTCGGTTCGGAATGGCTCGCTAAATTCCGGTTTTTCAAACATATCGGGGCGGTTTTGATAGTCATCATTGCCGCCGCCGTTTTGGCAAATCTCGGCGTGATTCCTTCGTCTTACAACGCGCCGCCGCTTTATGACGGCATTTTTCAATATGCCGCCCCGATCGGAATTTTCTTTTTGCTTTTGGAAGTAAAACTCAAAGATCTGAAGTTTGCGGGCTTTCCGATGATGTTGATGTTTTTTATCGGATCGGCCGCGACGATGATTGCCGTGATCGTCGGCTATAAAATTGTTTCTCCGCAAAATCATTTCAATTCGGCATTCGCCGTCGCCGGAATGTACACGGGAACTTATATTGGCGGCAGCGCGAATCTGAACGCCGTCGCACTCAATTACGGCGTCAATAACGACGGCGTTTTGTTTGCGGCGGTCAATGCCGTGGACAATATTCTGACGACCATCTGGATGATCATGACGCTTTTGCTGCCGAGGGTTTTGCAGAAATTTTTTCCGCGTAAAAGAAGCATTCCGCCCCATCTCGAAGGACTTTCGGACGAAGAGATCCGGGAGCGGATGGCGCAAAACACGAATAATATCAGTTTAACGGACATTGCCATTCTCCTCACGCTCGGGTTTGGAACGCTGTTCGTTTCGGCAAAAACAGCGGCTTTGGTTCCCGGAATTCCTTCGATCCTTGTTTTGACGACTCTGGCGCTCATGTTCGCACAAATTCCGTTTGTCCAAAAACTTCAGGGCGGCCGGATTTTGGGTTATTTGCTGATCATGCTTTTTCTTGCCGTGATCGGCGCGTATTGCGATATCAACGCTTTGCTCAGCAGCGGAAATGCCGCCGGAATACTTCTTCTTTGGGTGACGATCATTATTTTCCTGCACGGAATAATTATTTTCACGGTCGGCGGTTTGCTCAAACAGGATTGGGACATTATTTCGATCGCCTCAAACGCGAACATCGGCGGCGCGACTTCCGCGCCCGTTTGTGCTGCCAGTCTCGGCCGCCCCGATCTCCAATTGCCAGGTTTGCTGGCCGGCACGGTCGGAAATGCCATCGGCACTTATTTGGGTATTTTGGTAGCTGAGCTTTTGAAGTAAAAGCTTTTCGTTAATTGTTTCGCCGCCGTAGCCGAATCCGCTACTCCCGGCATTCAATTTCCTGTCATATATTTTCCTTTCCATTCTTGCAATTTTTGCTTTTCCAACGGATTCTTAAAGAAACAAATCAAACGGAGAATCTTATGACAAATGACATAAACTTTAACGTATTAGCGCGGAAAGCAATCGAGTCTGATGGCGCGATGGAAGATCTTGACGAGCTTTACGGCGCGGCTTTCGCGTTGCCGGATTGGCATTTTATCGCACGCGGCACATTTCCCGATGTCAATCCATATATCGCCTCGAACGCCGAATATGCAGACGGACAACAGATGGTCAGGGCTTTTACCGATACCGATCGTTTGCAGCGTTTTGCGAAAGAAAATAATCTGACGCAAGCTGATGGGTCGGCTTTGCTCCTGAGCATTCCGACCGCAAACATCATTGATTATCTCGAACAATTTATCGCGCTCGGCGTTCACGGCGTCTGGTTTAATTCCGACATCGAGAGCGACGGTTTTTTCGTTCCGCTCAAACAGCTCCGTCCGATCAAGGAACATCTTGCAAAATTAAACCGGCAAGGAGATGCCGGACAACAAACCTCTGACCTGCAAAGAGCGGCTTTGGTAACATTGATCATCGTTGTCAAAGACGGATTGATGCTCTCGTCGGGTTTCACTGCACCGTCGTCCTACACCTGTAATTTCTTCTGCCGCGTTCCCGCCGATTGGACGGACGGCGAACATATCATTGATATTTATCTCGAAAGGATCTACGAAAAATTGTACGGCGATGGTTGGCGGGCGGGAAACAGCGACGGTTCGCGCTACGTCGTGCAGGATTCCTTTTCAAAGGTCTTCACGCCCGAAACTGTCAAAAGCACCAAATGGGGCGGCACGGAAAATGATAAGGAAAATCATTTCTGGTTTTACATCGCCAACGAAACGGGAGAGGTCACGAATGTGACGGCGGAGGAATTTCAAAAGGACATTGATCTGTCGTTTCAAACCGACGCCGTGCCCGCGCAAGCGGCGGATCTCCATATCAGTTCGTTTCAGCACGGTTCGGTCAAACCCGATACTTCGCTGACGCCGTTTTTCCGGACGATCGCGCCGCTGCTCGAAAACTATGCTGGTTCGGGCGAATTTACCGAAATGTTTTCGCCGGGAACGGGGCAAAACGATATGAGCGATCTCTTTGAAGATGTCGCAAGCAATACGCACGGCGCTTATCTGAAATACAAATCCTACACGTTTCGGCGTTTCGGTACGGAACCGCCCGTGGAAATAAAAACCATCGGCAGCAATCGCCTGAAACACGTCGAAACCGGCGAAAGACTGATCGTCAATTTTACCTTGAGTAAAATGACGGCGGATTCGGAGGCAAAGCTCATCATCAGATTTTTAGGACGCGAAAGCGAGGTCGAAAAACTTTTAAGCGCGGTAAAACCGGCGCTTGAAAATTGCGAATTCAATGTTCTGCTCGAAACCAAAGGCGCGCCGCTCCTCGAATCGCAAAAACTGCTTGAGGATTAGATTCTAGATGATATAATGATTGGTAAAAAATATTCACACAGAATTATTTTTTATCAATCGCATCGTTAAGAAAGCGGTCTATGACCGAGTTACTCTATCGCCGTCAGAGACCACTCTCTGAAGGATAATTAAATTCAACATTGTTCGGGGCTTAAATCGCCGTGTCTTTTCCGACGTAAGTTTCACACTGTGAAGTGTCACCCCAAAATTGCTTTTATTCAACTTAGGAGGATCAATCAATGAACATGCGCAACTGCAAATTAGCCGTATTGGCTATTACTTTAGTTTTGGGTGGAGTTTTTCTCGTTACGCGAGTAAGTTCCGCTCATTCAAATAATAGTCCGCTCGACCAGGAATTATCGAATGTCCTGCGGCAAAACGATTTTACCGGCAATATCGAATCGACGCTCGAACGAAGATTGGGACGCAAAATTGATAACAAACTGGCTGATCTCGGCAGAAGTCTTTTTCACGATACGATCGTCAGTTTGAAGGGCGATCAATCGTGCGCCGCGTGTCATTCGGCGACGGTCGGTTTTGGCGATACGAAATCAATCGCGATCGGCATTGACAATAATTTCATCGTCGGCCCGGACCGCGCGGGAACGCGCAATCAACGGCGGACACCAATGGCGGCCAACACGGCATTTTTCCCGACCCTGATGTGGAATTCGCGTTTCGCATCGCTTTCGGGTGATCCGTTCGACAACATCGGCGGTTTTATTTTTCCGCCGCCCGAGGGCGCAAGTTTATCGGACAAATCGCATTTGCTCATCGCGCAGGCGTTCATTCCGCCGACCGAACGCGTCGAAGCCGCCGGTTTTGATTTTCCGGGCGACAATTTCGACATCCGTTACGAAGTCATCCGGCGCATCAATCTCGTCGCGGAATACCGCAAACTCTTCGGCAAGATCTTTCCCGAAGTAAAACGCGGCGCGCCCATTACCTATGATATGTTTGCCAAAGCAATCGCCGAATTTGAATTTACACTCGTATTCGCCGATGCACCGATTGATAAATTTGCCCGCGGACAGAAAAACGCTTTGAGCGACGATCAGAAAAAAGGCGCACTGCTCTTTTTCGGACGCGCCAACTGCGCTTCGTGTCACGCCGTTTCCGGTCAATCGAACGAGATGTTCAGCGATTTCCGACAACACGTTGTCGGCGTTCCGCAGATCGTTCCAACGGTTGGGAACGTCACGTTTGACGGTCCCGGTCAAAATGAAGATTTCGGTTTGGAACAGGTCACCGGCAATGCGAACGACCGTTACAAATTCCGCAGTTCGCCGCTTCGGAACGTCGCTCTACAGCCCGCATTCTTTCATAACGGAGCTTACACACGCCTTGAAGACGCGATTCATTTTCACCTCGATCCGATGCATTTTGCGCCGCTTTACAATCCCTTGACGGCGGGCGTTGACGCCGATCTGCGAAATCCGGTCGGTCCGATCGCGCCGGTCTTGGAACGTCTCGATCCACTGATGCAAAGCCCTGTGAACCTTTCGGACGATGAATTTCGGCAGCTAGTGGAATTCGTGCGCTACGGATTGCTCGACCTGCGCGCTAAACCCGAAAACCTGCGGAGGCTGATTCCCGACCGCGTCCCGAGCGGCAGACCTTTGCAGACGTTTCAATAACACATCAGTTTTTATGCAAAATCAGTATCGCGAGCGGCAGCGAACACCTTTGCCCATTGAATATCTACGGGCGAAACGGACTCGCTACCGCTTGCGATACTGATTTTTTGATCGCCGCGGAACAAATCAAACAAGCCGGTGTCTAAAGATTTGTCCAATTCTTACGGAGGAAAATAATTAATGAATATAAAAACCAACTTGAGACGCCTTTGGTCAGCGGTCGCTCTTTTTTCGCTCGGGTTATTGATTTACTCGCAGTTTGCGGATGAATCGCCGAATGTTTTGAACATGCTGCTGGTGCTCGATAGTGTGATGTTTTTGATTGCTTTGCCGTGCAGCCTTTTCGGCGGCGCGGTCGTCTTTTTCGCGTGGTATGTGTTGGAGATGGATTTGCTTTCGATTGATGGCGCGTATCTGACCACGGTCGTGCTTGCTCTTTTAGGCACGGTGCAATGGTTTTGGATCACGCACTTTTGGTATCCGACCGAAACGCCGTTTCAAAAACTCGATCTCGTCGGTGCAAATTCCGACTAAGATCATTTCCACAAAAACGGTCAAATACCGAATCAAAAAACGGCGCGATTGGATTTCGCGCCGTTTTGCCAAAAATGATTGCCGGAAAAAGATCACGAATAAAATCAGTGAAGCCCGGAAAAACCTGCTCGGTGGCCGTGATGCAAGCCGAAAAACTCTTTGCCGGAATCGCTTTCGTCCGTTTCTTTCGATAGAAATCGAAAGTTCGGCGCCACAAGCGCGTGAAATATTTCGTCCATCTTTTCCGGCGGATAGGGCATATTATTGTCGAGCCACCATTTCAATTGTTCAAAAATTGCCGACGCCAGATGGTTTGCCAAAATCGGCAGCGGGATCAATGGCTGCGGTTTCGCCGATAAAAACTCTGTCAGCGATCTTTCGATATTTTTGGACAAATAGGCGATTCCCGTCTTAAACATCCGGTCCATTTTGCTTGACCTCACCAAAGCTCTGTAAAAATGGTGAAAATCTTTGAGGTGTAGAAATAATTCGCGCATCGGAACAAATCTGCCGGTTCCGGCATTTTTCCAAATGATATTTTGGACAAATTTATCAAGAAACTTTTCCCAATCGCTCATCAGCAAATCTTCTTTGTCGCGGAAATGCGCGTAAAAGGTTGACCGACCGACATTTGCGTGGTCAATAATATCCTGCACCGTGATCTCTTCGTAATGCTTTTCCAAAATCAATTGATAGACATTGACTCCGGCTTCAACCAACTGGCGATTGATGATCGGTACATCGGCGCGCGTGGCTTCATGCCGGCCGTTGAGGATGGCCCA
>JANLTD010000605.1:0-1746 GCA_031362765.1 Acidobacteriota bacterium
TCCCGCCTTTAGGCGGCTAAACCGCCAGCGAAGCGCGGCGGTTGCCTGCTGAAGCAGGGACTCAAAACACCAGATAATATAAAAATTGCTCTACTAAGCAATCTTACCGAAAAATACAGACAATTTTTATTGAGTTTCAAAATGGCGAAAATTCTTTCCTTGACGTTGATTTTTCTTATTGCCGCGTTGTCGGCTTGTCGCTCGGATTTGCCCGAAAGATCTTCGGCAGACTATGCGCAAGCGATCAGATCCTTCTACATCGGACTGGTCGCAATGCAGGCGGCGGACGATACGCGGGCGAAGACCGAGCTCGAAAAAGCCGTCAAACTTGCGGAAGGCGAACCCGCAAGTTGGGCCAATCTCGGAATTTTGCAGATGCGTCAAAAAGATTTCGAAGCGGCATTTGATTCGTTCGAAAAAGCCCGGAAACTGGCACCTGAAAACTCACAGATCTATACAAATCTTGCGGTTCTCGAGATGCAGCGCGGAAATTTCGAGCAGGTCAAACAAGCTCTTCAAAAAGCGATCGAAGCTAATCCGAATGATTCCAAAGCAGCTTTCGCGCTGGCCGCCGAAGCCGAACGCGAGGGAAATGATTCTGAAGCGCTTTCGCTTTACGAAAAGATACTGCTGTCGAAACCTGAAAATCTGCCTGTCATTCTGGAAATCGTCCGCCTTTCTGCAAAGCGCGGCGAAACCGAAAAGCTAAAATCTAACTTTGCCAAAATAATCGTGCGCGAAGACGCCTGGGACGCTGAGATCAAAGAACAGTTCACTTCGCTGAGAACATCCGTGAGCGCCGGAAACACCCGCGAAGTCGCTCAGAAACTCGCGTTTTTCCGGAATGTTTTGTTGCGTTTGCCCGAATTTCGCGGTGCCCTCACGGATATCAAATTCAGCGATACGACAATCGGCGAACCGTTTTTGCGTCCATTGAAATTACCGGTTCCCGATTTCGCGCCGGCCGCGCCCGATGAAGGTTTGAGTTTCAAACCCGAAACCGTTGCAAACGAAAAAGCGACTTTCAGCAAAGTCATTTTTCGCGACGGCGATTCGGCTCCCGTCAACGCATGGGCAACCGAAAAGGAAATAAAATTGGGTGACAAAGTTTTATCGGTGGCGAATGCGAAAGATATCCAGACGCTCGATGTTGATTACAATTTCAAAAACGACTTTGTCGTCGTCGGCGACGAGGGTTTGCGGTTTTTTACTGCCGATCTTACCGACATCACGGCAAAAATGAAACTTTCCAAAGAAATTTTGCAGAAAAAGTATTCGAAGATCTTCACGTTCGACGTCGAAATTGACGGCGATCTCGATTTGATCCTGGCACTTGAAAATTCTCCGCCCGTCGTGCTACAAAATAATGCGGACGGAACTTTCAACGAAATAAAATTGTTTACGGAAATCAGTAATCTGCGCGATCTTGTTTCCGCCGATCTCGACGAAGACGGCGATATTGACGCGGCGGTTTTGGACTCCAACTTGAAACTGACGATTTTCTCAAACGAACGCGGCGGACAATTTCGGATTCGCAGTTCGCCCGTTGCCAACGCAGTTTCGGCGATCGCGGTCGGAGATCTGAACGGTGACGGCAAGCTCGATCTGAATATCTTGCGAACCGACGGCGCATTGGTTCGTGCAAATGACGCAAATGACGGCAGAGATTGGGGAACGTCAGAAGTTTTGCAAAACGGAAATTCCGAAAGTCCGACTTTAATAATTCAGGATTTTGACAACAATGGA
>JANLTD010000672.1:0-1923 GCA_031362765.1 Acidobacteriota bacterium
GGAGCCGAACTTGTGCGCCGATGCCGTGCCGGAGACGGTTCGGCGTGGGAAGAGATTGTATCGCTTTATTCGCGGCGGATTTTTAATCTCGCGTACCGCTTTACGTCAAGCATCGAAGCGGCGGAAGATCTGACTCAGGAAGTTTTTGTCCGCATCTATAGAACGCTTGAGCAATACGATGCGAAGCAAGGCGATTTATCGAATTGGCTGATGCGGTTGGCTCGGAACTTGATAATTGACGATTACCGCCATCGGCAAAGGAATCCGCAGGATTCGATGGCGGACGATGTTGAAGACCATACATTTCATCTGCGTGCGGTCGGCGGGTCGGCGCAAAAAGAAATTGAGCGTAAAGAACTCGCCGCGCAGATCCAAGACGGGATTGACAAACTGCCGATGGATTTGAGAACCTGCGTGATCCTTCGCGACATCGAGGAATTAAGCTATCAGGAGATCGTTGATGTTCTGAAGATTCCCGAAGGCACCGTCAAATCGCGTATCAATCGCGGACGAATTGAGCTGGCAAAGATTTTGCGGCGAATGAGGGTTGTCACGATCTAAAGTTTTGAGTCCCGCCCTGAGGCGGCTAAATACTCGAAAAAAGGCGCCGGAAAGCGGGACTCAAAACTTTAGAAGGCAAAAATATGACGATAAATTGTCTAGATAGTGAAGATTTAGAAATTTGATACACAGGGTTTTTAGTTTTTATGAATTACAAGGATGAAAGGATAATAAAATGTGCTGAGTTTGAAGAATTTCTGACCGATTATCTGGACGGAACGCTCGAACGCCACACACACAAAGCGGTTGCCGCGCACGCCTTGCGCTGTCCTTTGTGTCACGCGCTTTTGAACGAAGTTAAGGACGCACTCGATGCTTGTCACGAAATTGCCGCGCCAAAAATCTCAATGCCGCATCTCGAAGCGCGGATTATTTCAATGACGATGCCCGAAACGGCAATGTCGTGCGAACAATTTGAGGAACATTTGACTGATTATCTCGACGGTTTTTTGTCCGCGACGATTTTCCATCGTTGGGAACGTCACGCTGTTTTATGTGACGACTGCACGGATTTGCCCGGCGCCGTCGTCCGGTCGATCGCCGCTTGCTACACATACAAAATGGACGAAATGCCGATGCCGGCCGGCTTACACAATAAGATTTTGCAAGCGACGATCGGCACCACCGAAGCCAAAACAGTGAAAGCGTCCTGGTCATCCCGGACTAGGGAATGGATGCGCGGTCTCAGTTTTCCGATTCCGGTTCCGCAATTCGCATCGGTTGTCATGATGCTGATCTTTGCCGCATTTATTTTCAGCCAGACGGTTTCTGCTGACGGTTCGCAAAAGATTTTGGATTTGGCCGAACTAACTTATAAACAAAGCGCCGATGTCGTTTTGGGTAGCGAAAAGAAAGATTCTTCGAACCAAAACCAAACGCCTGTTCAGGGACAATACGTAAATACCGAGGAAAGTAAATAATGAATTGTGCTTATCACAGTCACAATGGAGCGACAGTCAACTGCAACGGATGCGGAAAACCGCTCTGTGCGGCTTGCGATCACCGTATCAAAGGGTTTCCTTATTGCCAGGATTGTATCGTCCTGGGCGTTGATTTGCTCAGAACTCATTATCAATCGTCAAACTCCGCGTATGTCAAAGCGCAAACTTCGCCCTTTGCCGCGTTGATCTTATCGTTTATTTGTCCCGGACTCGGCGCTGCCTATAATGCAGGCATTACTTGGGCTAAAACAAATAATTTTGAGTATTTTTTACTGTTTGATCAAGACAGTTGCCCAGCAGACGATATGGTACTTCAGTTAGTTAGAGCCTATCAAACATTAAGCGAAAATAACCAAAAAATTGCCGTTGTCGGGCCCCAATATATTGACGCACGCACTAACGTAGCCGCTCACGTGGTTCA
>JANLTD010000721.1:0-12066 GCA_031362765.1 Acidobacteriota bacterium
CACCGGCGAGTATCAGATTTTCTTCGAGCGTCGCGTCAACAATCAATATCGGCAAATTTTGCTCTTCAAATTCGGCAACTCTCTTTTCGTCGCGTTCGATAATCACGAACGGCAGATTTTCTTTTTGCAGATTGCGGATAATGCGGCGTCCGACGCGGCCGGCGCCGCAGACAATATAATGGTCTTGCATTCTTTTCATTTCCTTTGTTTTGCGCCGCACGTCGAGCGCTTCGATGATCTCAGATTGGACGACCGATTGAATCAATGTTGTGATCGCGAACAGCACCGTGCCGCCGCCGAGCAGCATAAAAAAGATGGCAAATATTCGCCCGCCTGGCGTAATCGGCGGAATATCGCCGTAACCAACGGTCGTGACGGTTTCGGTCGCCATATAAAAACTTTCGAGCCACGTAAAACCTTCAAAAAAGCGAAAACCACTTGCGCCAAGACAGATCATTCCGAAAATCGTCAGTGTCGCAAAGATCAATCTTCGCCGCGTAATTTTGGATAATGGCAATAAAAATTTCATTGGTTAGTTTTAAGTTCCGAGTTTCAAGTTTCAAGTTTCAAGTTTCAAGTTTCGGGTTAAGTTAAAAAGCTAAATAAATTTTCTTCGGCGCAGTTCCGATTGTTTCAAATATTTGATTAAACCAGAAATTACGCGGCTATTTTCCGTTGCCTTGTGATAAATCAAATTAAATTCGCCTTCGGAAATATATTACTGGTCGAGTGCGACATATAATTGGGAACGAACTTCGCCTGATGAACCTTTGGCGATTGAAAGGAAATTAACAAACTCTTTATTTCCGTCGCGTTCAAATCCTTCGGCAATATTCGACATTACCGAAACCGAAGCACGGCAAATCTGGTCAGGTAAGCCGTAATCCCGGATAAACAAATCGTTTTTAGAAGTCCGATAAACTTCTTTCGTCAATTCTCTCGCAATTTTCCATGCTTCCAAATCTTCAAACCTATAAATCTTTGACATAATTTTTCTCTCCTTATGAATTTTTTTGTGAAATGTAATTTGTGTGAAATTAAAACGTATTTCTCTTAACCTGAAAACCCGAAACCCGAAACTTGAAACTCGACATTCAAAACATGGAACCCGGAACTTGGAACTTGGAACTATAAAAGACTAGACATCAACCCACAAAAACTTATAATATTTAAGCGGGCAACCGTCAAACCCGATTTTCTCACTAATTCTTATTTAAACTAGCCGAAAATGCCAAATCAAATCAAAGGTAAAAGCCGAAAACCGATAAAACCGCCGAAAGATTGGCGGGCGAAACATCCGGTAAAATCGTTTCAGGCTTCGAAACCGCCGCTATATAAACGAATCTGGCGCATTATTTTTAACGGCTACACGATTTCGACGGTTTTGTTGCTGATCTTAGCAATATTCTTAACCGCGACATATTTCTGGTTTGAATATTCCGACATTATTGATAACAAGCTTTTGAGCGGCGAGGTTTATACACCAAACGCCGGGATTTATTCAGCGCCCAAGATCTTAAAGGACGGCGAAGAACTAACGCCCGACGAATTGATCGCGTATTTGAAATCGGCGGGCTACATCGAGAAAAACAACCAGGCGGACGCTTCGCGCTCGCGCTATCAGCCAAGCACGAATCAGATCGAAATCGAACCCGGAATGACCGGAATGATTGACGGCACAAAGGTTTTCTCCAGTTTGACGGTCAAATTCCGCAAAGACGGCAAAGCGGTTGAAGCGATCACCGACAAAGACGCCAAAAAAGATATTCAGCAATCCCGGCTTGAACCGAAGATCCTCAGCTCGATCGCCGAAGAAGCCAACAGCCGGCGCAAGGTCGTCACATTTAACGATTTGCCGAAACATCTCGTCAAATCGATCACCGTCACCGAAGACCGTGCTTTTTTTGAACATTACGGCGTGAATCTTCGCGGAATTGCGCGGGCACTCTGGCGGCGTTACGAAAATGAAGACGACAGCTCGCCGATCGCCAAACAAGGCGGTTCGTCAATCACCCAACAGCTTGTCAAAAATCTTTTGCTAAACAACGACAAGACCTTGACACGCAAAGCGACCGAAGCATTTATGTCGCTGATCCTCGAGACGCGGCTTTCAAAGGAAGAGATCTTCACGCTTTACGCTAATCAGATCTATCTCGGACAGCAAAACGGGATCTCGATCTATGGTGTCGGCGAAGCGGCGAACGTTTATTTCGGCAAAGATGTTTCGCAGCTTGATCTGTCGGAATCCGCCTTTATCGCGGGAATCATTCGCAGTCCGAATCGGTATAATCCATATAAAAATCTCGAAAGAGTGACCGAACGGCGCAATCAGGTTTTGGATTCGATGCTCGAAGCCGGCGAAGTTACGCAAGCTCAAAATACCGAAGCGCGGGCAGCAAAACTCGAACTTAAAAAGATCTCAGCAACCAACGATCTGCACGGAATGCCCTATTTTTCGCAATATGCGATAGATGAGCTGCCGAAGATCGTTAACGATCCGGAAGCCCTTCAGCATTTGCGCGTCTATACGACGATTGACCCGGATTTGCAGAAAAAAGCTTACGAGATCGTCTCGAATCGGCTCGAAAGACTCGACAAATATTTTCCGAAGAAAGAAAAAGGGAATTTGAACGCCGCATTGGTCGCGATTCGTCCCAAAACGGGTGAGATCGTCGCAATGGTCGGCGGCCGCAATTATCTCGAAAATCAATTTAATCGGGCCACCAGCGCCCAGCGTCAGCCGGGTTCGGTCTTCAAGCCGTTTGTTTACGCGGCGGCGATCAACACGCCGTACGATTCGGCTTCAAGGGTCTTGACGACCGCATCGATCTTTAAGGACGAGAAAAAAGTTTTCACATACGGCAATGAACAATATGCGCCGAACAATTACGGCGACACTTTTTCAAATAAAGAGTTAACCTTGCGCGATGCGCTCGTGAAAAGTAAAAACACGATCACGGTTGATATCGGAATGGAGCTGAACATCGGAAAAGTGATGAATCTCGCCTTTAAGGCCGGTTTGCCGAAGGTCGAAAAAGCCTATCCTTCGATGGCACTTGGAACAGCCGAAGCGACGCCATTGCAGATGGCGACCGCTTACACAATCTTTCCGAACCTCGGCGATAAAGTTGCGCCGATGGCGATCAGCCGCATCACGACCGGTGAGGGCAAGACCGTCACGGAGCCGAAAACGGAAAAGAAAAACGTCCTCCGGCCGGATGTTGCCTACATTATGGACGATATGATGAAGGACGTAATTAACAAGGGTACGGCCGCGCAAGCGCAAAGTTGGGGCTTTCGAAATGTTGCCGGTAAAACCGGCTTTGCAGGCAAAACGGGAACTTCGCGTGACGGTTGGTTTGTCGGTTTTACACCGGAATTGGTGGTCGTGGTTTATGTCGGTTTTGACGATAACGATGATCTGGGAATGAAAGGTTCAGATTCAGCGATGCCGATCTGGGCGGATTTTATGAAGGAAGCCTTGGCCCTGCATCCCGAATGGAACGGCGATTGGCAAGCTCCGGGAAGCGTCCGTAAAGCCGAAATTGACATTCGCAACGGCAAACTGATCCGGGAGCTTTCTGATGAGGAAGCCGATTCGGTCAAGGCACAGCAAACTGCGCTCAAAAAGAATTCAAACTCGAATACCAAACCGACCAGCGATTTACAATCTGACGCGCCCGATGCGCCGAAGGAAATTTATGTAACGGATGTGCCGGTCGAATTTCGCCGGGTCGAGCTTTTTGTGGCGGGGACCGTCCCGACCAAGGTTTTGCTCCCGATTGACGAATCGATGATCGAAGATCCAAGCGATAAGCCCGCGCCGACACCGACACCGCTCGACGGAACCTGGCAGGAACAAACCAAACCCGGCGAGACAACTCTGCCGACAAATACCAAAACTACTGAAAAAAGTCTCGTCGGGCGTATAACGGTGATGATCTGCCCGCTTTCGGGAATGCGGGCAACAGTCAAATGTCCGATCAACGAAGCAAAAGTTTTCAAACAAGGCGAAGAACCGAAGGATTTCTGCACATTCCATACCGGGAATTGAGCGAGATAGATGGTGAGACGGAGCGACGGAGCGACGAGACGATTTTTTTTTAGAAAATCCTCGTTTGAAATATTCAATTTAATTTTACGCGTATCAGATTAAAAATCAGTTGTTTGGCTGACAGCGAAATTCTGACAAAATTGTCGTTATTCGAGACGGAATATCAAAAATTGACAGCAGATCGGTCTAATCTGACACGCGTCGAACTAAAAACTAAAAATTAATTCTTCGTCAAATATATTTTGTGAATGGCTTTCAATAATTTCAATCCTATTAAGCCGTGAAATTGAATAGAATAGACTTTTAATATTGTTGGTGAAAAAATCAACATCCGCGTGTTGTTTCTTCAACTCATTGAAAACGTTATCGTAAGCATTCTCTTTTTGGCTGAAATCAATCACCGTCAGGGAACTGAACTTTAGATTTTTCAATTTGCTCCGCGGCGATAGGCGCGCAGTTAATATTTGCTGCAAAAATTCAACGTCATTGGTGACGATCAATTCATTGCCAACTAAAACGTAATAAACATTCCAACCGAGCATCGGCAGTTTTAGCTCGCGCCATTTGTCAGAATTTTCCGATTTTGTTTCCCAGTTTAATTTCACCCCGGAGGCGGCAATCAAAACTTGTGCTGAAAGTTTTTCTCGAATTGCGGCTTCAAAACCTTCTTGATCGAAAGATGTGGGCGAAGCGAGATGAAATACAGCCGCCCGCTCGAACCCGACAAACATCGGCGCGGGCAGCGTTTTCGGCAGCGTGAATGTTAAAACCGCCCGCGGATTTGCCGCTTGCAGCGCATTTGAAAAATCAATCTCAGATTCGCGCCGTTCAATTTGATCGTCATCACCCGAATCATCAATCGTTTCATCAAATCTGTCGCCCAAAGATTCGTAATTGTCGCCCGAATAATCGTTGTAATCGTCAAATGAGTAATCGTCAAACGATGGATAACCGGAATAATGATCGGGCGTCTTTTTTTCTGTCGCCTGCCGGCGGGCAAAAATGGTTTTTTCGATCGCTTCGTCAATTGTCACCTTATTTCCCGTCTGCAATCGGTAAAAAGGAATAGCGGACGGCAAAAAGGTCAGCATATTTTCGGCAACCGAACGTTCAACCGGCGCGAATTCGACCGCTTCTTTGAGTAAAAACTTTCGCCGTTCGATAAGTTTTCCTTCCTGCATCTCAAAATCGAAGATGCCGGCACGCAAATTCTTCAATTTGCCGGGATCCGACATCAGCCAGTAATGTTTGAAATAATAATCGTCGTTCAAAGCGGTTTGATTGAGCCAGACTGTCGCGAGATGCGGTTCGATTTTGTCACTCAGAAGTTTGAAGAGCGGTTCGTCAAGCAGGCGATTTTTTGATGGTTTCCCGTTGATGTTATTCAGTGTCTGGACAAGCAGTTTTTCGCTCGTCGTTAAAATAAAGCGTCCTTTGGTTTGGGTGAAGATCAATTCCTGTGTTTGCCGTCCGCGATCGGCTTCGACATTTGCGCGATAAATGATCGCGTTGTCGGTAAGTGTTTCTTCGGTAAAGTTGTTTCGGTTCAAAGCGAATTTTGTCGCCGCGAAAATCTTGTCGGAAACCGGCGCGATAAAAACAAATTCGAGTTTGCCGATGTCATAAAGCGCGATCGAAGCCTGATTGCCCGTGAGGCTGCTCAATACTTCCGAATCTATCGCAAAGCCTGCCGAATCGCTGAATTCCTGCCAACGACTTGCCAATTTTCTGCCAAGGTGATTGTTTCGAAAATCGTTGTAATTGGCGCTTGCTAGATATTTTTCCTTCAATTCCGATTCGGTCCAGAGTTTGATCAGCGCGGGTAGATCCGCGATTTGCAAATATAAAACGGCCCCGCGCGGAAAATCGGCGGCGGGCGCGAAAACTTGCTGGTTCGTTTTCGCATAAATGAAAACGGCGACAGCCGCGACGACAAATATTGTTAAAAAGATTTTCGATTTCATAATTTTCTCGTGTTTTCCAAATCAACTTTAAAATCGGTGGCGCGTTTATTTTGTTCGGCGGCAAGTTTTTGCAAGATCGAAATTCGTTCCGCACTCGCCTCTCGCTTAGCCTTTTCAAATTCAATGGCTTTAACATAATCGCCGATCTTTTCGGCCGATTCCGAAGGAATTTTGAGCAGTTCGTCAGGTTTTGCAGACTTGTCGGTTTCCGCCAATCGAAGCGCGGCAAATGGTTTGTTTGCGACAGCATAAGATTTGATCAGGTTCTGCCGTGCCGAAGTTTCCGCTTCCTGGTCAGCGATCAGCGAATTGATGTAAAACTCCGTCGCGGCTTCGTTTTGTTTTTCCGCCAACGTTCCGCGATAAAATTGAGAAAGCGAATCGAAGGTTACGTTGGGAATTTCCGCATTCAAGGTCAGACGCGCCTGCCAACGCGTCGGGCGCGGAGAGTTTTTATCCGCGATAATTTGCGACAGAAGATCTTCCGCCTCCGTTTTGTCGCCTTTGCCGACGAGAATTTTGGCGAGTTCTATTTTGTTATCCGAATCAGACGGATTCGCTTCGAGCAACTTGCGGCGAAATGTGATCGCCGCGTCAGTTTGCTGAAACTCAAACGCGATTTCGGCGGCAATTCTCAGGGTGTTTGAAATACCGATCAAATTATTTTCGGTCGCCGGCATTTTCGCCGCGTCCGTTGCTTGCAGTTGTATTGCCGGAATCGCCGCGATTTCCGCAAAAGCAATTTCTTGTTTGGTTTCGTCGCTCGCGTCAATCATCAAACGCAGGATATTCAAGGCTTTTTCTGTTTCCCCCGTTTGAAAAAATGCCCGCGCCAGTCCGGTGAAATTTGCCTGATTGTATTGTTCAAGCGCCAGCATCCGGGCGAAAAATGTTTCGCTTAATTGCACCGCTTCCGCCGTTTTATTTTCAACTTTTAAAATCTCCAAAACTTCATTGAAACGCTCGACGCTCGGCGTTTTTATTTCCGCCGCCGAATCGCTGACCGTAATGCCGATAAAGCGTTCCGTTTCCGTCCGGTTAAATTTCTTATCGCGGATTTCCAACTTGATCTTTGCCTCGCGCAGCCACGCCGGACGCGTGTAGCGATTGTTTAATTCCTTCTCAATCTCGACGATCATTTGTGCGGCTTTGGCATTTTCGCCATCACTGGCGAGAAGTAAAAGATATTTTTTCTGCCAAACGTATTTATCGCTTTCAGGTTCCTCAGTTTTGTATTCATTTTCCTGTTCATAAATTGATTCGGCATCTTCCGTCGTCCAGGAGTTTTTGAGGACGGAGGTAAAATTGTAATCCGAATAGTTCAAATTGGAACTGCGCTTGATGAGCGATTCATAAAACGGATTTTGTTCGTTTTGAGCGATCAGATTTTCATTGACGAGCATTGCGGCAAGCGAAACATCCTTCGGGCGTTTCCGCAAAATCGGCTGAAAATAAGCTGATTTCTTCGCTTCGTCGTCAAACGAAGCCGCGACGGCGCGAATCAATTTTTGAAAATCTTCCGAATCCCGGGCATTAGCGGTCTCCAAAAATTTGACGATCAGCGGCACGATCTTCGCCCGCGCCTGTTCGCTCAAACCGTATTTCTGCAAAGTTTGAAAAAATATCGCGCCGCTTTGGATCGAACCGCCGTCCAAAACGCGCGCCCAGGTTTCGTCGGCGTAATCGCGTCTGCCAATTTTGTAGTAAGCCGCGCCAAGCGCAGAAAGCTGAGCATTTTGGTCAACCGCAATGCTGTCCGTTTCAATCGCCAGCCAGAGATGCTCGATGGCGGGTTTCAATTTGCCCCTGTCGAGATAAAACGCGCCGAGTTTGGATTGCTCGTCAGGGTTGTTCGGCTGATTTTCGATCATCGCAGCCAAAAATCTCGATGACGCGATCTCCTTTTCATTCCTTTCAAAAAGCCACTCACCGTATTCGCGTGTCAGCCGAAACCAATCGTCGTTGATCAAAAATCGCCGCTTGTCGGGCGTTTGTTTGACCATCTCGCCGATTGAATCAAATTGCAGCGCGGCGCAGAAATAACACTCCGAATTTTCGTCAAATTCACGCAGCGCGAGCGACGTTTCGGCATTCCGCGAAACCCGCCAGGCGATCGGTAAATTTGCGTTTCCAATCGCTGTATGCGCCAATTCGCGTTTGCCTTTACCGAGCAGAAAATTGATCAACTGCAATTGATAAACTGAAGATCGCTCGGTCAAAGATCTTAATTCATCCGTATTTTCATCGTTCAGAATTTCCAAATATCGGGCAATATCTTCGTCCGGCGAAACGCTCATCTTTTCATTCGGTTTCCAATAAAGCTCGCGCAAGGCTTCGAGTTCCTTTTCACGATTACCAACGATTTTTGCCATTTCCGCTTTCAGACGTAAATCATCGCTTTCGTATTTTTCGAGTGCGTCGAAAGTTTTTTGATAAGCGCCGCGCTCGTTGTAAAAATTTACGAGATTGCGGAGATGAAATTGCCTGTCCGGAGTCAATTTATTTGCTTCGACTTTTTTCAGCAGGATCATTTCTTCCAAATCGCCAAAACCGGCGCGGCGGCTTAGACCCTGAATCAAAGAAACGGTTTGATGCGGGTCAGAGACGGTCGATGTTTCTTCTAATTTCCGTTGCCAGTCTTCATGGAGATTTGTTAATTCTTCGTCCGTGCCGCGCATTTTCGCGATCGAGCCGATTGATTCAATCATCGCGCCGTCAACAATTGCGAGACGTTTCCGCGCTTCACCGGCGTCGGACGAATTTTCCGTGCCGCTGATGGCCGTGAGTTTTTCGCGCAACAGCCAGAGATTTTCGTTTAATTTATCCAAAGGATCTTCCTCGCGCAGGGATTCGACATAACCTGTCAGATCAGCCGTTTTTAATTGGTCGTTCAAGGGATTTTCCAGTAGTTTTTCAAAGGCGGCGCGATAAATTTCGCGTGACTTTTCTTTTTCGGAAGTTTTTAAATTGCGCGCTTCGGCAAATTTATCAACTTCAATTTTCCTTTCCGCTTCGGCAGGCAGCTTCGCTTTTTCGGTCTCTATTTCGGTAAATTTGCCCGCCTTTTTCAGGATTTCGATTTTCGTTTTGACGTTTGCGGCGGAATTGCCGGTGATTTCCAAAACTTCGTCAATGTTTTTCAAAGCTTCGTCGTAGTTGCCGCGTCTTGTTTCGATCCCGGCAATCGCCAGATAAAGTTCGGGCATTTCCGGTTGATTATCGATCGCCGCCCGATAATTTCTCAACGCCTGTTCGTCGTTTTTAGCGGCTTTGTAAATTCGCGCCAAAACAACGTTCCAGCGATAGTTCTTGAATGCTTCGGCGGACGTTTTTTCGTAATAAGCAACCAAAGTTTCGGCGCCGCCGTAACGCTCGACGTAAGCGATCGCATTGTCCGTCAATTCCTCATTTTCGGGTTCGCGGTTGATAATTTCGATATGCTGTTCGACCGCTGATCTGTAATCCTTCAATTTGGTAAAAGCCGCGATCATTTCCTTCCGCAGATCGGCAATTTGCGATTCGATTTCACGCCTTTCCGCATCGGATCGTTTTAGTTCGGTGATCGTTTCTTTGAATGCTTTGCGCATCGCTTCCGGCTTATTGGAGCGCACTAAAACGCGGGCGAGTTCGTCGAAGATCTCAGTATTTGCTTTATCGGTGTCGTGCAGATCTGTCAAAATTCGTTCGGCTGAATCAAGTTTATTGAGCTCAATTAGCCGCGTTGCGAGTTTTTGGGAAAGCGCGCTGCGATAAGCGCCGCGGCTTTTCGGAAGCGCGTTTTCCAAAACCCGCGCCGATTCATTTTTATAACCGATACGATCATAAAGATCGGACGTTTCCGTCAAAACGCCGTAGTTCGTCGGAAATTGCCGAACGAGATCGTCCAAAACATCTTTGGCGGCCTCACGCTTTTGATTTTCGGAGAATGAATCGGCTAATTGCAGACGATAACTGATTGTCTGACGCGGATTAGTGGCTGTTTCGGCAAGCCTTTTAAGCGCGATCTGTTCGCCCGCATCATTGTTTTCGGTTTGATAAAAAGCCTTTGCCGCTTCGAGAAATTCCTGATCTGCGCTTTTTACGATCGCCCGGTCTAAAATGCTTTCGGCTTTTTCGATCTGTTTTCGGCGGGTGAGAAATTCGGCATATCCGAGCGATAAAAATGACGGATTTTTCCTTCTCCCGAGTTCGCGTGAAAATGCCGATGCAATGACATTTTCAAATTGATTGTTTTTAGATCTTTCCGTCTCGGTTTCGCGCTCTTCGCGGGCGGAAAGATTTGTCAGACGCTTGACGGCCTTTTCTTTTTGCGTTTCATCGCGGTCGGCGTCGAGCGCTTTGACATATTCCAAGACAGCTTCAATTTTCCGGTGCTCTGCTTCCAAAATCGCGCCCGATTCAAAAGCATAAAGCGTGTCGTCGCCAAATTTTTCGCGTAAGGTTTTGATCGTCTTCAGAGCATCTGAGTATTGAAAATAATCCCAATAAACGGTCGCAGTGTCGAGATAGATTTCCTTGTCGCCGCGGGCCGTCGCGATCAGTTTCTTCCATTCTGCGCGCGCTTTTTCGTAGTCGCCGAGTTCGGCGTAAAGCTCGCCGGCGCGCGTTCGATATTCGGCGGAATTCGCCAGAAAATCGGCCGCCGATTCGGCGAGCGTCACGGATTCCTTTAATAATTCGCGATTTTTCTGTCCGAATGAGCGCGTGAAATTTATCAAACGATCCGCAAATTCCGCGGTGTTCGGATAAAGTTCGTTGAGCCGGCGATAGTCCGCGATCGCATTTTCAAAATCGGAAAGACGCGCCGCGGCATCAGCCCGGAAAAGTTTGTAAATTGTGTTTTCGCTTTGTTTCGATTGCTCAAGATAATCTCTTAAACGATTTGTTTGAGCCAGATCATTAAGAAACGCTTCGCGGACATCCTTTGATTCAAAATAATATTCGGCAGCAAGTTTGCGCCATTCATTTTCCTGTTTGTTCGCTTTGTAAAACCGCAAAAGTCCGTTTGTGAATGAGATATTATGCGGAAAACGTTCGTGCGCCGATTGATATAGCTTGAAATACAATCGCTGATCGAAACTATTTGCCGAAAGCGTGCCCTCAATAAATTCCGACAGATATTTTTGCGTGTCCGTGTCGTTTAATTTGCTGATGATATCTGCGGAAAACGCGGCAAATTCATCGTCGCGCTTGTTTCTCACAAAAAATCTGGCAAGCTTGTCGCGCCAACTGTTGGTCTGAAAACGAGCCAGCGCCTGTTTATATAGTTCGAGCTTTTCGGCCGTCAGATTTGTTTGCTCAAGCCACGTCAAACGCTGTTCGTAAAGCCATTCTTCGTTGGGATATTTAGCGATTTCGTTTGAATAGAGCGCGAGAATCCCGGCTGTTTTCTTTTCTTTGACCAACGAAGCGATGAATTTTTCCAAAACCTCCCGGTAAGTTACCTCGCCGTTTTTTCGACCCAAATAATCACGAAAATTGGCGGGCTTCCGATCGTCATAATAATCTTCGTTTTTTGGTTTTTCTGCCTCATTCGGATTGTTGATGCCGTCGTTTCTCGGCATTGTATTTGTAAAATATTCTTCGTTTGAAAGATTTGAAAAATTAACCTCCGCAAGTTTTTCAGGAGCGAGCGGTTTATCCTGTTTCCCCAGATAATCGAGCGTTCTTTGATAAACCTGACGCGCATTTTCTTCCTGTTTTGTGTCGGCGAAAGCGTCAGCGAGCTTTAATGCGGCCGACGGCAACGCGTTCGAATTTTCATACTTTGCGGGAAATTCATTCAGAGTTTTTTCGGCGATTTCGGTGTCTTTCGTCGCGGTGTAAAGCCGTATGATGTCGAGATACATTTGCGCGAGCTCGTCGGACGTAGGATTTTCGCGTTTGTATTCTTCAAAAATGCGGTATGCGGCGGCGCGGTTATACGCCCGAGGCGATTGCGGAATTCTGCAGCCGGATTGGGGTTTCGAAGACGCCTGGCACCACTGAGCTGGGTTTGCTGGAATTCTGCGTACGCGACGATTTGAACCGGCGGGCGCTGCGTGTGAT
>JANLTD010000817.1:0-1910 GCA_031362765.1 Acidobacteriota bacterium
CTTGACGATGAAAAACGCCGGGAGTTCATCAAGATCAATGATTCAATGGCAAATCGTGCGCTGCGGGTTTTGGCTTTTGCCGAAAAACCTCTCAACGGCAACTTTGATGTCAATTCAACGACCGAAACACAAGACAAATACATTTTTCTGGGCTTTGCCGGAATGAGCGATCCGCCGCGTGAAGGTGTTGCCGAAGCCATTCGAATGGCGCAACAAGCCGGAATTCGGGTTGTGATGCTGACCGGCGACCAAAAAAACACTGCGCACGCAATTGCCGAAGAACTGAATTTGAGCAAAGGCGCCGATATTTTTGCCCTGCATTCTGATGATCTGAAAAATTCCGACAGCGCGGAAATCGCGGAAATGGCGCGTCGCGCGCACGTGTTTGCCCGCGTGACGCCCGAAGATAAACTCCGGATCGTCGAGGCACTGCAAATGGCAGGCGAGATCGTTGCCGTGACGGGCGACGGCGTCAATGATGCGCCGGCTTTGAAACGCGCTGACATTGGCGTCGCGATGGGAATGCGCGGCACTGAGGTTGCGAAAGAAGCTGCCGACATCGTTTTGACCGATGATAATTTTTCGACCATTGTCAAAGCCATCGAAGGCGGTCGAACGATCTATGCGAACATTACCAAATTCGTTCATTTGATGTTTTCCAAAAATCTCGGAGAAGTGTTTATTATTTTTGTTCCGATCGTCGCCGGATTTCCGCTGCCGCTTTTCCCTTTGCAAATTCTCTGGATAAATATCGTGACGGATGTTTTTTTAGCACTATCGCTGGCGGTCGAACCGGCATCGCCCGAAACGATGAATCGTCCGCCCGTTTCCGCAAAACAGAGTTTTTTGTCCGCGCCGTTTTTATATTTGATCTCGTGGCAGGGAATAATGCTCGCGATCATTACGATTGCCGCTTATTTATGGGCACTGCAGATTTACGGTCCCGGCGCTCATGCGCGGACAATTGCGCTGTTATCACTGGTCGGCGGGCAACTCGGACATCTTTACAACTGCCGTTCGAAAACGCGATCGGCATTTAACGCCTTTTTTAGTAATCCGTATGTTTTTGGCGCGTCGGCAATCGTCATTTTTTTACAATTGCTTGCTGTCTATTTTCCGCCATTGGCGCGAGTTCTTGACACAGTTCCGCCGAACAAAGCTGATTTTGTAGTGATCTTACTTTCGCTTATTTTACCGGTAATTATCGTTGAAATAACAAAATTCTTTGTGCGGCGTAAATCTGCGAAGTGAATGTTTTGCTGATGCTGAGTTATGCATAAAACAGATCGTAGAATTCGTTCGCGAATGGCTGAATAATAAAAATTATTCAAAAAACGCGCGAAATTATTGATGCGCACCTTTTGGGATTCGTTAATCGGTTGAAAACTATGGGACAAACGCATTCGGAAGCGGCCCGTCGGTCGAGAGTCCGAATTGCTGGATCAAAACGCCGGCCGTCGAACGATTGACGAACCAATTCGCGTTTGTCGGACGAAAAACCGCGGCGGACGTTTTTCCGTGGCCGTCGTAATCGCCCGGTGTTGGGATATCGCCCGCCGCTCCGAACGGGAATGAAACGAACGAAAAATCTTTCGAGCATATGATGAAACAAAAACCGGTCGAAGGACGGAAAAATGCGATTTCGGCTTTGCCGTCGCCCGTGTAATCGCCGGGCACGGCGTTGTCCGAAGATAAGCCGAATTGCAAAGCCGCGGTTTGTCCGTTCGAACTCTTTGAATACCACCATTCCGCTCCGTTCGGCGCGTTCGGAGGGCATTGAATTGCTCCAATTAACCGCTGTCGAGGCTGCCGCACAACCACACCTTTCGCCCGACGGAACGTGGATTGTCTATACAACCGGACTGGAAACCACAGGTTCGCTTTACCGGATCTCGATTGACGGCGGCGAA
>JANLTD010000827.1:0-2341 GCA_031362765.1 Acidobacteriota bacterium
ATTGACGACTGCCGGTTCGACCATACGAGCGACTTCCGAAAAAGAAGCCGAAAGTTTTTCGGGTGTAATCGCGGCATTTCTGAGCGTTTCGGCATTTGTCTGAGCGAATGAATCAAGGCTCAAAACCAAACACGCAAACGTCAAAGCCATCAAATTAAACAACACTTTGCGCGACACGGATCTATTTTGATGATCGAACATATTCCTATTCCTTATAAATCAAGATTTGGCGAATGAAATTCTGTAATTTTCAGTATATCAAAAATGATAAATCAGTATAGTGGGCAGCCGCGAACGCCTCGACCGTCCGAAAACTTTCTATGCATCGAAATATTCGCGATACCTCGCTAATTAGTAGATCCAAAATTCAGAGAATTATCGAAAGAAACTGCTGAAGTAATTGATAAATTTGTTTATTGTGAAACCCAATTATCAATTATCAATTATCAATTATTTCAGCAGTTTCAATCGAAATTACAATCAATGCCAAGTAAATTTAATCTGCGATTGGCAAAGGCTTTCTTACAAATATGGATCTACTGATACTGATTTTACTCCATCGTTAAAAGCACTTTCATGACACCTTTTTCGGCGGCGCGATTCATTGCCTTAACACCTTCGGCAAGCGGGAAGTCTTCCGAGATCAGATCTTCAAGATTGATCAAACCTTTTTCAAGAAGTTCGAGCGCAGGCGCAAACCGCCCGCAGCGCGAACCGACGACGCGGATCTCGTTAACGACGACGCGCCACATTTCAAGATTTGTATTACCCTGAAAAGTTGACTTTAAAACCAACGTCCCGCGCGGTTTCAGCAGATCCAAAGCAGCCGCAAAACCCGATTCGCTGCCGCTTGCTTCGACGACGACATCAAAGACGCGGTTTAGCGCCGGCACGGCATTCGACAACAAAATTCCCTCGATATTACGCTTTGCGGCAATCGAAAGTTTTTCTTGGTGTTTACCGACGAGCGATACATTCGCGCTTTTTAATGAAAGTGCGAAAGCGCATAAAATTCCGAGTTTGCCGTCGCCGATCACGGCAACGCGTGTATTTTCTGTTATTTCAACGTGTTCGGTAATGCCGAGAGCCGCCGCCAGCGGTTCGACAAACACGGCTTGCTCGTCCCGCACGTTTGAAGGAACTTCCAAAAGATTGCGCGTCGGCAAGCTCAGAAATTCAGCGTGCGCGCCATCACGACCGTGAATTCCTAAAACGGTGCGCGTCGGGCAATGGCGCGAATCGCCCGCCAGACATTTTTCGCACACGCCGCAGCCCGCGTTGATCTCGCCGACGACTCGCTTGCCAATCCAATCCGGCGCGGTCTTCGATTCTTCGACGATGCCGACGAATTCGTGTCCGATCGTGCCCGAAAATCCGGCGTAACCGCGCACAATTTCCAGATCGGTGTTGCAAATTCCCGTTTTTGTCACGCGAATCAGCGCTTCTCGTTCGATGCGCGGTTTGGCGATCTCGGCAAGCTCAAGCGTGTTACTGATAAATCTGAGTGCTTTCATAAGGTTTCCGTCCGTATATTTTAGAACATCCTTCAGGTTTTCATAAATTCCGCCGCGACTTTTATCAATTCCCTACGGCTTCTGCAAAATCAGAAGAATCTGGCGCAGATCACAATGGCACTAAGTTAAGGGCTTTGCCGAAGAAGTCCAACAAACTTCAGTTTGTTGACAGCCTTCAGTTATGAGCATTTCAACAAACTGAAGTTTGTTGGACTTTGCTGGTGACCCTGATCATTTCCAGCGTCGGATTTATCCTTCTTGGCACAAAGTTCGTCATTTCATTCGCCGCGGATGTCTTATCAGCGGTCGCGGAGGTCTTTGCCGGAGCCGCGGATGTCACCTGCATTATCAATGTTGGTCAATGGCAGAATCCTGCCGTTGACGTGCAAAGACGCGAATGTCACATACATTGCATACGTCGGTCACTTACCGCCGGTCGTCTGTGACATTCAAGAGGTCTGTCAACGACATACATTGCTTGCGCAGTTCGCCTCCGGCGCAAAGTTTTCGCGTAACATCAATTAATTTCTCGATCACGATTTACCTGAACTGCAAATATATCAAAAGAATCGCGGCGACCGACATTAAAAGAAACGTTAGACCACCGAACAGATTCGACCAGATTCCATTTGTATATTCGCCCATGATCTTTTTGTTGTTGCAGATATGCAAGATCAGCGCGATCAAAACCGGCGCGGTAATGCCGTAAAGAACCGCCGTATAGATCAACGCTTTGATCGGACTGATGCCGATAAAGTTTATCGCCGATCCAAGCACGAGCGAGATGATGATCGTGATGTAAAACCCGCGGGCCTCGTGAAATTTTT
>JANLTD010000889.1:0-1847 GCA_031362765.1 Acidobacteriota bacterium
AGCCTTCGGAAGAAACTGCCGCAAAGCATAAAGTTCGCGCTGCATTCATTTTTATTGGACCCAATGCAGAAATATTGACGCAAATTGCCGAGCTTGTTGACGAAGGAAAAGTTCGCCCGATTGTCGGTGCAGAATTTGCACTTGCCGACATCGCAAAAGCACACGAACTCAGCGAATCGGGTCATTCCGTTGGCAAAATCGTTTTGTATGTCGGTCAGCCCTAAAAATAAGCGGCCAAAAATGGAGCAAATCAAACTATGTCATATCAAACCACGAATCCGTATAACGGAGAAATTACCAAAAAATTCGAATCGCATACCGATGCCCAAATGGAAAAAGCGGTGAAAACTGCGGTCGCCTGTTTTGAAACGTGGCGGAACACAAGTTTTTCGGAAAGAGCGAAAATTACTGCCAAAGTTGCGAAGCTTATGCTTGAGAATATTGACGAATTGGCGGATCTAATCACACTCGAAATGGGCAAATTAATCGCTCAAGCAAAAGGCGAAGTCAAACTCAGTGCCGATATTCTTACGTATTACGCCGAAAATGCGGAAGAATTTCTCGCTCCGCAGATTCTCAAGCCAAACAAAGGTGAAGCTGTAATTATGAGCGAACCGATTGGCGTATTGTTTGGCGTTCAGCCGTGGAATTTTCCTTATTACCAGCTTGCACGATTTGCCGCACCAAACATTATGGCCGGCAATGTCGTGATGGTTAAGCATTCCGCGAGCGTTCCGCAATGTGCAATCGCCTTTGAAAAATTGTGGAAAGATGCGGGAGCACCGGTGGGACTTTATACAAATTTACTGATCACTTACGACCAGGCAAATCAATTGATTGACGATCCGCGAATCAAAGGCGTGGCATTGACGGGAAGCAGCGATGCAGGGAAAGCAGTCGCCGAAAGAGCGGGACAAAATCTGAAAAAATCAACGATGGAACTTGGCGGAAGCGATGCCTTTATCGTGCTTGAAGACGCCGATTTAGACGAAACCGTAAAATGGGCAGTTTGGGGCAGAATGAACAACACAGGTCAATCCTGTGTAGCCGCGAAGCGTTTTATTGTGGTCGAAGAATTAGCTGATAGTTTTCTTGAAAAATTTCAAGATGCTTTATCAGAACTTAAAGCAGGAAATCCTGCTGATGAAACAACAACGCTTGGACCGCTTTCATCCGAAGCGGCTCTGGTCGGGCTTTTAAAACAAGTTGAAAAGGCTATTTCAAAAGGTGCAAAAGTCGTCATGGGCGGCAAACGAATTGACCGTAAAGGCTCATTTATGGAAGCCACGATTCTTTCCGACATCAAGCCTGATAATCCCGCATTTCGGGAAGAATTTTTCGGTCCCGTCGCACTTTTCTTTCGGGTAAAAGATGAAGAGGAAGCAATCGCACTCGCCAATGATTCAGACTTTGGCTTGGGCGGTTCGGTTTACACGAAAAATATTGAGCGTGGAAAACGCGTCGCAAATCGAATTGAGACAGGAATGATATTTATTAATCATCCAACTTGGACAGCAGCGGATTTGCCCTTTGGCGGAATCAAAAATTCAGGCTACGGACGCGAACTTTCCGCTTTGGGGATTCAGGAATTTGTGAATAAAAAGCTGATTCGCGTTTCGGTTTGAACAGGTGGAACCAATTTAGGTAGTAAAAAGGGAGAAAAAATATGGCAATCAATCGAAGAGCAGAAGCAGAATGGAACGGAAGCGTAACTGAAGGAAACGGCAAAATAAAACTTGGAAGCGGTGCATATGAAGGTGCGTATTCATTCAATTCACGTTTTGGCGACGACACAAAAGCGACTAATCCCGAAGAACTTATCGCGGCAGGACACGCGGAATGTTTTT
>JANLTD010000917.1:0-2476 GCA_031362765.1 Acidobacteriota bacterium
TAAACACCGACCGTATCGGCAAAGTTAGTAAATTCAAATGGTAAAACCTCGGCGTTCGCAAGGCGCAGAACAGTGTGTCCGCAGACTTTTGAAAGCGCGATGCCGTAATCAAAATTCGGATCGCCGAAACGTGTGTAATGATCGAATGAATCATACACAGAGTGATATGAACCGCCGCCGTCTTCACCGCCAAAGCCGAGATTTAAGCTGGCAATTCCGAGATGCTGCAAAAACGGCGTAAAATCCGAACCCGAACCAAGTGCGCCGATCCGCAGATCGCTGCGATTCATTATTTCATTTCGCTGGGCAGATGAACCATTGACGATTTGATTGGCGCGGGTGCGTTCCCAAACATTTAAGTTTGTTTGCGGATCGGGAACCGATTTTGCGACTTCGTTGATAAATTTTTCGAGCGTGTGCGAACCGCCGATGCCAAGAAAACCTCGTCCGTTTGAATCGGTATTGATATAAACTGCTGCTTTGTTTTTGAGTTCTTCAGCGTGCAGTTCGACCCATTCGGTCGAGCCGATCAGTCCGGGTTCTTCGGCATCCCAAGCCGCAAAAACGATCGTTCGTTTCGGTTTCCAGCCGGTTTTGACAAGTTCGCTGATGCCTCGCGCTTCTTCGAGCATCGCCACCTGTCCGCTGATCGGATCGTCGGCGCCGTTGACCCATGCGTCGTGATGATTGCCGCGAATGATCCATTCATCCGGCAATTCCGCGCCTTTCAATTTGGCAATCACATTGTAGATCGGTTTGATGTCCCAATTAAATTCAAGTTTGAAGTGAACCTTTGAATTTTCGCTGCCGCCGAAATGATAGGTTATCGGCAGAGCACCGCGCCAGGCGTCCGGCACAACCGCGCCGTCAAGACTTTTCAGCAACGGAAGCGCATCGCCGTAAGAGATCGGCATTACGGGTATCTTTGTGATCGTCGGAGCATCTTTGCGGTCAAGCCGTTTGGCATCTTTGGTCGCCGCAATTCCCGGTGTCAGTACATCTCCGGGGAAAACCGGCATATCGGCGACCGAACCGCGTTGTGCGCCATTTTCGTTGCGGTAAGCGCCTTTCGGATAAACGTCGCCTTGAAAATAGCCGTCGTCACGCGGATCGGAATAGATCAGACAGCCGACTGCGCCGTGTTCCGCAGCGACCTTCGGTTTTATTCCGCGCCAGCTGCCGCCGTAACGCGCGATAACGATCTTTCCTTTGACATCAATTCCCTGTTTGTCGAGTTCTTCATAATCACGCGGAATGCCGTAATTAACATAAACCAGCGGTGCGGTCACATCACCGTCAATCGAAAAAGCGTTGTAGGTCGGCAGCTGTTCATCTTTCTGTCCGGATGTCGCATCTTCCTTAATTACGGGTTCATCGAGTTTCGCGGTGAATTTTTCGGGCGCGATCATTTCCAAAAGACGCGTTTTGGGCGTCGGAAACAAAACGTCGAATGATTCGATCTGCGCATCAAAGCCCCACGACCTAAAAAGCGAAAGCATAAATTCGGCGTTTTCTTTGGCGTAGGGCGAACCGACATGATGCGGACGCGCCGACAGGCGTTTCATCCACTCGCGTTGATTTTCGCGCTTCAAAAACGAATCGAACTTTGCTTCCAGATCCTTTTGTTTCGATGAATTTTCCATCGAAAATCCCATCAGACTTTTATCCTGAGCAAATAGTAAGGACGACAATACACATAAAACCAAGATTCCCGATAAAATACGGCGCATAAATTTCCCCTAAAGTTTTTTTGTAAAAAAGCGTCTTCATTGTAAGGCAATTTTGAGTTTAGAAGCTACCTCATTTCGACCGTAGCCAAAATAAATTTTAAATTGCGCTTCAAGCGTTTGTCGGTTCATCCGATCATTTTGTTAAATACCAGATCAAACTCTGATTCCTGTAAATCTATTCCTTCGGTAAAAAAATCGCTTGCAAATACCGAATTTATTTTGCTTTATCTACAATCTGACGTAAAATTATTTTCGAGGTAAAAAAACATGTTAAAAAATAAACTAACTTTAGCGATTGTGCTTGGGATCTTTCTGAGTTTGATTCTGGCTTGCGGCGGAGGAAAGCCGGTGGCAGCCAAATATCAGGGAAATTGGGTTGGCTCAGATGGATCGACACTTTATATGAACAGCGATGGAAAAGCCGGATTTAAGATTGGCGGAAAAACAGTTGACGGCGGCGCCGCTGAAATTGATGATGCTGCCAAAACCATCACGATCTCGCTTTTTGGTATCAGCAACACCTGGAAAATTGACCAGGAACCAAACGATGCCGGTGAAATGAAGCTGGACGGCAAAATTTATAAACGAAAATGATTACTGTTACCGATTAAAACAGCGATTTTTGGTATTCGTTTAGGTCTTTGGGCTTTGGGCTTTGGTTTTTGAAAGAAAGCACTGATTGACATTGAATTTCTCATCTTGGCACTTAATTTGGGAGAGTATTGATTGAAAATCAAATTGTTTCC
>JANLTD010000959.1:0-13219 GCA_031362765.1 Acidobacteriota bacterium
CGCACTATGTAAAACCTGCAGAATTCTGACTCCATTATCAATCGGTATATAAAAGATCAGATATTTTTCGTAACCTTTAACACGCCACATTCTGACTTCGGAAAGTCCGGGTTTCTTAAATTTTCGGAGGCTTCCGACAAAACGATTCTCAGATAACAATACAAATGTTTGATCGCAAGCATCGAGAAATCTTTGAGCAAGGCCTTCGTCATCTTCGGCGAGGTAATAGGAAAGATTGATGAGTTCTTCAAATACGCCGTCAGCTTAGGGGACTTTCATTATTTTTTCCTTTTATTGAGTCTTTTTGCCAGCTCTTTCCGCACATCGTCAATTTCAAATTCAAATTCCGAACCGCCTTGAAGTCGTTGCAGCAACAAGGCTTCGAGCTTTTCTTCCTCACGCCGTTTCTGATCGGCTCTGATCAATTCGCGGATATATTCGCTGACTGTTCCATAACCGTCATTGGCTAATCTTTCTTCGACAAAAGATTTCATTGTATCGGGAAGCGAAACATTCATTGTTGTAGTTGTTGCCATATAAAACACCTTGAAAAAATATTATCATCTTGGCAAAAATTGTCAACAAATAATATTGTGAAGCGTTTTTTGAAGAGATTTGATGTGAATAATTAATGAAAAATCAAACTGATCCGCGCAAACTTCGCCACCGAAAGATCTGTGTCGGTAGCCGTGTTTGCTTAAAGAGCTATTAATTTTAAGAATTTTCGTCAAGAAGCAATCTCAATTCCTTGAGGCGGTATTTTGGTAGAAAAAAAATAGAATATTGAGCAGAATGTTGTTTTAACCCATATTGCGTTATTATTCAACAATTATGAAACGTCTGATTCCGCTTCTTTTTTTGCTTTGTTTGATCACCAAAACATTCGCCCAAACAACCGATGACTTAAATAGTTACAACGATCCGCCGAGCCGGCTGCGCGGCGTGATTGAGAAATACGGCGAGGATTACGGCATCCTCGATCGTTTTTATTCCGCAAACACTTCGCCGAATCGGCAGGCGCGTTTCAAACAGCTAAATTCGGATTGGCTCGCGCTTTTGCAGAAACAGAATTTCGACGCGCTCAACACGGACGAGCAGATTGATTATCTGCTTTTTGCAAATTATCTTAACCACGAACAGCGCGAACTCTCTCGCTACGACAAACAACTTGAAGAAATGTCGTCGCTGATTCCTTTTATGAAAGTTATCAGCGATCTCGAAGACGCGCGCCGTAAATTGGAAACGATTGATCCGGCGAAAATTGCTACGCTTTTGAATGATCTGAATAAAACGATCTTGCAGACGCAAAAGGGAATCGAAGACGGCAAAATCGCGAAACCGAAACGCACTGTCGCTAATCGCGCCGCTAAAACGGTCGCGTCTTTGCGGCAAACCTTGCTGCGTTGGTTCACGTTTTATGACGCATACGATCCGACGTTCACGTGGTGGAACAGCGAACCTTACAAATCCGTTGATGCCAATTTGCAAAGTTATCAGACATTCATTCTCGATAAGTTGGTCGGCATACAACCCGACGACAAAACGACGATCATTGGTGATCCGATCGGGCGCGAAGCGTTGATTCAGGAACTCGAATACGAAATGATTCCGTACAGGCCCGAAGAACTGATCGAGATCGCTAACCGTGAATTTGCGTGGTGCGAAACCGAAATGAAAAAGGCTTCCCGCGAAATGGGTTACGGCGACGATTGGAAACGCGCGCTCGAAGCCGTCAAACAAACCTACGTCGAACCCGGCAAGCAACCCGAACTGATCAAAAAACTCGCCTACGAAGCGATTGAGTTTGTCGAGAAAAACGATCTCGTAACTATCCCGAAATTAGCGCGTGACGGTTGGCGAATGGAGATGATGACGCCCGAACGCCAGCTTGTCGCGCCGTTTTTTCTCGGCGGCGAAACGATTCTTGTTTCCTATCCGACGAGCGGTATGACGCACGAGCAAAAATTGATGAGTCTGCGCGGCAACAATCCGCATTTTTCGCACGCCGTCGCCTTTCACGAACTAATTCCCGGGCATCATCTGCAGGGATTTATGACCGACCGTTATCGTCCGTATCGGCAAACTTTCCGGACACCGTTTTGGGGCGAAGGCTGGGCATTGTATTGGGAATTTCTGCTTTGGGACAAAGGTTTTCAGAAAACGCCCGAAGATCGGGTTGGCGCGCTCTTTTGGCGAATGCACCGCTGCGCGCGGATCATTTTCAGTCTGAACTTTCACCTCGAAAAAATGACGCCGAACGAGGCGGTTGATTTTCTGGTTGAAAGAGTCGGCCACGAACGCGACAACGCGCTCGGCGAAGTCCGCCGTTCATTTTCGGGCGATTACGGCCCGCTGTACCAGATCGCCTATATGATCGGCGGTTTGCAGTTTTACGATCTGCACCGCGACCTTGTTGATTCAAAAAAAATGACCGACAAACAATTTCACGATGCGATCTTAAAAGAAGGTCCGATTCCCGTCGAAATGGTCCGGAGCATTTTGACGAAACAGAAATTAACGCGAGATTTCAAACCGAATTGGCGATTTTATCAAGGGCTGTCAAAATAGTATATTTAAGGGTAACATTACAAACCAATGAAAAAGTTTTACTCAAAACAAACGGCATTTATCCTTTTTTTGATATTTGCTTTAACAATTTCCGGCAACGCACAAAAGACAGATCCGGTCATCAGCGAGCGGAATGTTCGCGCTCATCTGGAGTTTTTGGCGAGCGATGCAATGCAGGGACGCGGGAGCGGCACGCAGTTTGAACAAATTTCGGCTTATTATTTTGCTTCGATGATGCAGCAATTCGGCATCGGACCGGCCGGCCAAAAAGATCCGTCCGGCAAAACGACCTATATTCAGGAGATCAATATTGCCAGAAATTCCTTTGCCGATATTCCGAAACTCGTCTATTTCGCAAACGGCGTAAATGCCGCATTGGAACACGGCAAGGAAATGATCATTTTGCGGATGAGTTCGGCTGCGGTCAGCGGCGGTTTGCAAAAAATGAATTTGGGCGAAAAACCGAAGGACGGCGCGGTTGTCTTTATCAGATCAAGCGGCGATGCGCCTGTTTCAATGCAGGTTTTACAAACTTTGACGGCAAGCGGCGCGGCGGCAGTGATCGTTGAAGAAAATTCGCAATGGCGGACAAATTGGAGCCGTTTCGCGTCGCGCAAGGTTTCGTTGACATCCATTTCCGACAAAATAGAAAAAACGGCGGCTTTGATCGTCGTCAGCAAGGATGAAGCGGCAAAAATCGCCCGTCTTGCCGATGGAACAAACTTCGAAATCAAAGGCGAATTATCGCCGCCGCAAAAACAGCAAACGTGGAACGCCGTCGGGAAAATTACGGGCAGCGATGCGAGTCTTTCGCCTGAAGTCATTTTGCTCAGCGCGCATCTCGATCATTTGGGCGTGCGTCAGAACGCTCCGGGCGACGACAAACTTTTTAACGGCGCCGACGACGACGCTTCGGGCTGTGTCGCGGTTTTAGAGCTTGCACGGGTTTTGGCAGTTGGGAAAAAACCGAAACGAACGGTTTATTTCGCATTCTACGGAAGCGAGGAAGCCGGCGGGTTTGGAGCGCAGTATTTTGCAGATAATCTGGAGTTTCCAAAGGATAAATTGGTCGCAAATCTGCAATTCGAGATGATCGGCCGACCTGATACAAAGGTTAAACCCGGAGAGCTTTGGCTGACCGGCTACGACAGATCGAATCTCGGTCCCGAACTCGCCAAACAAGGTGCCAATCTGGTCGCTGACCCGCATCCGGAAGAGAATTTCTTTCAGCGTTCGGATAATTACACGCTGGCAAGGCAGGGAATTGTCGCCCATACGGTTTCGAGTTTCGGGCTTCATAAAGATTACCACCAGGCAAGCGACGAGATCAAAACCATTGATTTTAATCATCTGACGCGCTCTATCAATTCGATGGTCAAGCCGATCGAGTGGCTGGTCAATTCAAACTTTAAGCCTGTTTGGAACGAAGGCAAAAAACCTTAGTCAAATTCCGATTTGTTTTAGCGCGCCGAACCTTTATTTCAGCCTATCGGAAAGCCTTTCAAAATTTGCCCTGGCGCTTTTGGCGAGTTGTTCTTCGCCGCGCAGTTCCGCCATTTTGTAGGCTTTTTCGTAGTTTTCTTTTGCTAATTTGAGCGAGCCGCTTCTCTCGTATGCATCGGCGAGAGAGTCGTAACAATTTGCCGCGTTCGGGTGATTTTCGATATTTTTTTTGAAAACTTCGATCGCTTCGGCGTGGTTGTTGGTGCGCAAGAATTGATAACCGATTTGATTGAGGATCGCTTCGGGAATCGGAATTTTGTAGCCGAATCGGTCGGAAAGTCGTTTGTAATGGCTTTCCAAGTCAGCGACCGAACCCGTCGGCGGCGGTGTCCAGCCTGCGAAAATTTTTCGCAAACCCGCGTAATAGGCGGGCAAAACGCTCGACGCGTGAGTGTCGTCCTTGAACTCGCGGAATTCGTATTCAAAGTTTTTCGGCTTCGCCCGTTTTAGCAGATCCTGAAACGAATTAAAGCCTTTTACATAATCGGGCTCGTTGCCGATGCTGATAAACATCGTCTTTTTCCAGTCCTTTTTTTGTTTGAAAAGATCTTCCGCACTTTTGATGACGAAATTGTCGTCATAATTCAAAACCGGACTTGCGGCGATAAAAGCATTGAACAGATCGGGACGCTTCGCGAGTACATAAACCGCAAAAAGACCGCCAAGGCTGTGTCCGGCGAAGATCCGAAAAGGCTCGGTGCGGTAGTTTTTTTCAACCAGCGGAATGACTTCCGTTTCGATGAACTGCAAGAATTTTGCGCCGCCCCCGACCATTCCGCCTTTGCCGTCATCGGTCGGTGTCAGATCTCGTGAACGGTTCGTGTTTTGAATCCCGACGAGGATCATTTCGGGCATCTGTCCGCCCCACGATTGCTGTTCGATAATTCCCGCCATCATTGCGTTATAAGGCGGATGCGCGTCCGTCATATAAACAACCGGAAATCTTTCGTCGGTGCGTTCGTAATTGGCCGGAACCCGAACCAGCACCGATCGTTCTTCGCCCAAAACTAGCGAATTTATTTTGTATTGCGTATAAACAACGCTCGCCACCTGCGTTTGACCAGAAACGGCAAAGGCAAAGCTGAACGCAAAAATCGCGAATAAAAGAAACCTATTTTTCATAACGTATGACTTCGGATATTTTGAAACTTATTGATCACAGAAAAGATGTGCAAAGTTGGTTTTACGTTGCAATCGTGAGGATGGTTTGAATTTGGGTCAGAAAAATAACAGAAAGCTGTGAAGTCAGCAATTTTTAACTAACGTGAGTACGATAGAAACCGTCGAAGACGGTGACCTATTCGTAGCCCACAGTGTCAACTGTGGGAGGATTCGTTGATGATTTCAAGCCATTGAAAATGGCGGCATATCAATTATGCCGCCATTCTCAATGGCTTTCTGTCAAATACAACATTTTTCCCCACAGTTGGCACTGTGGGCTACGAATATTCCGTCGGTTTCACCGACTAAATCCGACATTTCTTATGTCGAACTCGCGTTAACTAATTTTTTTTTAAGTTTTCTTAAATCTTAGCTTAGCGACGTTGCTTCTAAAGCGGGAACTATTTTTCGAGTCCTAAGAATCTCCATCTTTACCCGTTTCAGCTTAGTTGGTAAAGTATTAATCTTTCCAGATCGCGCCTTTGCCGGCATCCCACAGCATTTTATTCATTGCGGGAATATCCTTTTCGAGAATTTCGGTTCCTTTTGCCTTAAGGTTCATCCATTCACCGTTTAATTGTTTCAGTAAGTCCAGAGAAGGCTGATTGACCCGCGGAATATCGCTTTCGGTCTGGTTGACCAGATACATATAATTTGCCGTAAATTTATTCGGGAAATTCTCGACATCATCATAAGCCTTTGATTTACGCTGGACCATTTCTTCGTCCCACGCTTTCATTTTTTTCAAAAGTGCGTCGCCTTCTTTTCTGACGGCGTTGAATTTTTCGCCTTCGGGCATTGAAGCCAGCAACGAATCAAGCTGCTTTTGTTTTTCATAAAGGCTGTTGACCATCCGGTGCATCGCGGTGACCTCCATTTCCATATCGGACATTAGCTGATGATATTCCTGATAGGCGGCGGCCGTTGTCGGGTAAAGCGGGTTGGCAAGGATCTCGGCCTCGGTCGAAATTTTTTGGTCGCCCATTTTGACGGTAATACTATATTTTCCCGGAGATGCTTTGTGTCCGGCGTAACTGCTTTCGATATAAACATTCGGCACGCCCGGCATTGTCGGGTAGCGCAAATCCCAAACAAATCGGTTTAAGCCTTTTGATTTCGATAAAAGCGGCTCCGCCGATGGTCCGCCGTCATATTTTTTGTACTTCTCATCCGCCTTGGACGAAAAACTGCGAACAACTTTGCCCGACCCATCTTTGATCTCCAGCGAGATCTGGTCAGTCTTTTTTAACTCCGGCAAATTGTAATAAACGACAATGCCGTTTGCCGGATTAACACCTCTGAACCGATTGGCTCCGGTAAAGTCTTCTTCTGATTCATCCAATTCACTCGAACCATTAACGAGGTAAGCATTTGCGGGCTGATAGATCGAGAAAGGCGCGGCATCCTTCTTATATTGACGAATCAAGTTCAGATCATCCAATACCCAAAAAGATCTGCCCGAAGTTGAAGCGATCAGATTGCCCCGATGAACGCGCAAGTCGGTAATCGGAGTGATCGGCAGATTCAATTGAAAAGGCGACCAGTTTTTTCCGCCATTCCACGAAATAAAAAGACCGAGTTCGGTGCCCGCAAATAAGAGATCCTTTCTGACTTCATCTTCGCGGACGACACGTGTAAAGGCATTTGCAGGAATGCCGCTGTCAATTTTGGTCCACGAATTTCCGTAATCCGTGGTTTTGTATAAGCCGGGAGCGTGATCGTTGAATTTGTAACGGGTTGTCGCGATATAGGCAGTTGCCTTGTCAAACGGCGAAATTTCGATCGCATTGATCAGACATTCAGCCAAACCGCTGGGAGTGACATTCTTCCAGGTCGCGCCGCCATCTTTTGTCAATTGCACAAGTCCGTCATCGCTACCCGTCCAGATAACTCCTTTTTCGTGCGGCGATTCCGCGACGTAGGCAAGCGTTCCGTAATTTTCCGCACCGACCGCTTCGTTTGTATATGGACCGCCGCCTTTGCCCTGTTTTTCTTTTTCGTTGCGTGTCAGATCAGGCGAAACTTCTTTCCACGTTTTGCCGAAATCGCTGGTTTTTAGCAGATATTGCGAGCCGTGATAGAAAGTATTCGGTTCGTGTTTGCTCCAGATGATCGGAGCATTCCAGTTATAGCGATACTTGATGTCTTTGGCATCCATGCCGAGGTATTGAATCGGCGCCGCCATAATATTCGTGCCGGCTTTTGCCTTGACATCGACGACTTCGATCGTTCCCTGATAACTTCCGCCTAAAACGAAATCAGGTTTGTCGGGATCAAACGCGAGAAACGCGCTTTCGCCGCCGGCGGAAGATGTCCAACTCGCCGGCGAAATACCGCCGCTTCCGAATTCACGGCTCGCGATCGAAACTGACGAATTATCCTGTTGTCCGCCGTAGATCCGATATGGAAACTGATTGTCAACATTGATGCGATAAAACTGCGCCGTCGGCATATTGCTTTGGACGCTCCATGTTTTTCCCTTGTTGAAAGTAATCGCGGCACCGCCATCATTTGAAATTACAAAGTTGTTTGAATTGTCGGGATTGATCCACAGATCGTGATAATCGCCGTGCGTGCCCGACAAATTCTCCCACGTTTTGCCGCCGTCATTCGAACGCAATGCCGGCGCGCTGAGAACATAGATAGTGTTTTCATTTTTCGGATCAATGAACAATTCGATATAGTACCAGGCTCTTTGCACAAGCCGATTGTCATTGGTCACCTGATTCCAGCTTTTTCCGGCATTGTTTGAAACATACAAACCACGCTTTTCACTATTTGAATCGCTTTCGATCAAGGCATACACTTTTTCGGGATTAGAACGGCTGACGGCAATCGCCATCTTGCCCATTTCTTCCGGCAATCCCTCGGTCATTTTTCCCCACGTTTCGCCGCTGTCGGTTGATTTATACAAACCGCTTCCCGGACCGCCGCTGATCACTTTCCTCGGCAGACTACCGTGTTCCCACATCGCCGCATACATTATTCGCGAATTGCTCGCGTCCATCGAAAGTTCGACCGCGCCGGTTTTTTCGTCGACAAACAAAACATTTTTCCAGGTCGCGCCGCCGTCAGTTGATTTATACAGCCCGCGTTCCTTTGAACTGCTGTATAACGCGCCTTGTGCGGCAACATAAACGATGTCTGGATTTTTGGGATGAACAATGATCCGCGAAATATGCTGAGTCAGATCCAAACCGATCTTTTTCCAGGTTTTCCCGGCGTCGGTTGATTTATAAACCCCGTCGCCGGAATGCGTCATCACGCCGCGAATCGCGTGTTCGCCCATCCCGACATAAACGACATTCGGATCGCTTTCGGCGATCGCAATTGCGCCAATTGTTCCGGTCTTGAAAAATCCGTCCGAAATATTCCGCCAACTGATTCCCATATCATCGGTTTTCCAGAGTCCGCCGCCGGTCGTGCCCATATAGTAGGTTTTGGGATCGCCGACAACGCCGGTCGAAGCAACCGAGCGGCCGCCGCGAAATGGCCCGATCGAACGCCATTTGACCGGCTTGAAAATATTGTTGTTATCATTTGCATCAGTAGTTTTTGATGTCTGTGCAGAAAGATCGAATGCGCTGAAACAGAAAATAAGTAACAGGAGCAGTTTTTTTGACATAGAAAAAATCCTCAACGATAAACGGGTATTAGATCCGCGATTGTATTTTGATGTTAATTTTAGTAGTGCTTTTTCACAAGGATTATAGTTTAGCGGATGGTTTTCTGCAATTAGGTGAAGAAAAAGAAGTTTGCCTGATCTAATTTTTGGTAAAAAAGTCAGAGACCTGACGAAATTTTGCCATTTAGATAATTTCGACTAAACTAGGAGCTGGTCCAATTTACAATCAAAGACTTACGCCCGGAAAATGAACACCGAGAGGATAACCAAAATGCCGCTGCCGAATATTTTTACAAAAGAAATTTCCGACCAGATCATCGTTCGAATCAATGAGTTAACGCCTGAGTCCGCCAGACAATGGGGTAAAATGGACGTTTCGCAAATGTTGGCTCATTGCTGCGTGACTTATGAAATGGTTTATGAACCGGACAAACATCCCAAGCCGAATTTCCTGATGGGAGTGATTCTCAAACTTTTTGTGAAAAAAGTTGTGACCGGCGAAAACCCATTCAAAAAGAATAATCCGACGGCGCCGCAGTTCATTATGAAATCCGACAAAGACTTTGAAATCGAAAAAGCGCGGCTGATCGGCTATATCGAAAAAACAGAGCAGCTTGGGGAAACGGAATTTGACGGCAAAGAATCAACGTCATTTGGAGTTTTAAGCAAAACCGAGTGGAACAATATGTTTTACAAACATCTTGATCATCATTTAAGACAATTTGGTGCGTAAAAATGTCCAAGTTTTTAAGATCGGAAGAAAAAGCGATCCGCAGGAATAGCAAAAGGGCCGGGAAAGAGATGATTGTTTATGAGATTACGGCGTTTGTCCGCACTGATCTAATCGAAGCATACGAAAAATATATGCGCGAACGCCATATCCCCGACCTGCTTGAAACCGGATATTTTCAAGGCGCGAGATTTTTGCGCTTTGATGAAAACCGGTATCGAATCCAATACGAAGCGCCCGACCACAAGGCTCTCGACGAATATTTGATCACAGCTGCGGCGCCGCTTCGCGCTGATTTTCTCGCGCATTTCGGCGACGGGATCGAACTGTCGCGTGAAAATTGGGAAGTTTTGCAGATTTGGCACAAAGATTAATCCGGATTATTTTGCTTTATCTGTATTAAAACAGTTCGGAAAAATCGTTTTATTACGATCCGAAACTTTATCGCTCTTTTAAGAAAACTTAACAGACACAGACATTTAACTGCTCTTTGCCGTTTGGCACAAACTTTGCTGAGTTATTCAATCAGAATATCGAAACTATTTTTTAAGGAGTAACATTATGGCAAAAGACGTTATAACAGTTAACGGCGAAACAAGAGTGGTCAGAGAAGACACGGCAAAATCTTATCGCGGTGTGGTTTGGGGATTACTGAGCGCGGCGATCATTTTAATAATCATGACAATTTTGTTTATCGGCGGATTTATCGGCTCGGTCGCGAATGGCGATGTCCAAAGTCCTTCGGAAATCGAACAGAAAAGGCAATAAATTTTAATTGACAATTTTCACCCCGACGGAGCGTTTTCTAATTCCACATAGAGAACGCGATTTTTCCTGTTTTGTAATACAATTTAGGAATGTTGGTTTTAGGCATTGAAAGTTCGTGCGATGAAACGGCGGCGGCGGTCGTCCGCGGCGGCACGGAAATTTTGTCGTCGGTTATCTCCTCGCAAATCGAACTGCATCGTCCTTTTGGCGGAGTTTTCCCCGAACTCGCGGCGCGTGAACATCTCGCCAAGATCGAACCGGTCGTTAAAGAATCACTGACGAAAGCCGGCATCGAGTTTGAGGATTTGGACGCGGTTGCCGTCACTCAAGGCCCCGGTTTGATCGGTTCGCTTCTCGTCGGAGTTTCATATGCAAAGGCTTTGGCGTGGGGATTGGAGATTCCGTTGATCGGTGTCAATCATATCGAAGGACACGTTTATTCGATCGTTTTTGAAAACCCGCCGGTCGAATATCCGGCGCTCGCGCTGATCGTTTCGGGCGGACATACAAATCTTTTTTACATTCCCGAAGAAGGCAAATACAAGGTGGTTTCGCGAACCCGCGACGATGCGGCGGGCGAAGCCTTTGATAAGGTCGGGAAAATGCTCGGCCTTAGTTATCCGGGCGGGCCGGTCATCGAAAAACTTGCTAAAACGGGCGACGCGGCAAAGATCAAATTCCCGATCGCGAAGATCTCCGACGGACGACCGGATTTCAGTTTCAGCGGACTCAAAACTGCCGTCTCGCGATATATTCGTGAAAACGAGGTCGTGCCGGCGGCCGACAACGAAAACGTTTCTCAGCAAATCAGAGACATCGCGGCGAGCTTTCAATTGACGGTCGTCAAAAGTTTGATGATCAATGTCGAAAAACTGGCGGTTGCACTGCAGCCGAAAACTTTGATCGTCGCAGGCGGCGTGGCGTGCAACGGCGCATTGCGCGAAGCAGCCGAAAAATTTGGCTTAAAGATGAATCTGCCGGTTTATTTTCCGTCAAAACATCTTTCGACCGACAACGCGGCGATGATCGCGGCGGCCGGGTTTTTTCATCTCCAAAAAGGCGAACGGTCAGATCTGCGAATGACGGCGGATGTGACGCTTCGCTTGCAGAATTTTGAAAATGAAGACGCGGAACTGAAAAGGAAAAAAGTTCGCTACCGATTGTGAATTAGAGTTTCAATTCAAGCAATTATACCGGGAACTTGAAAACGTGGAACTCGCAACTTTAAAAAATCTCTCTTGCTATTACGTCCCCCGAATCGTTACAATTTTAATAATCTTAGTTGCGCCGGTTCCGGCAGGAAAAAAGAAATGAAAATTAGAAATACTTTTGCTTTTGCGGTTGTTGTTTCAGCCATCGGTATCTTTTTATCGTCTAATATCCGAACGACCGAAAGCGCGATGACGGTAAATATTAATTCAAAATGCGCGATCGCATCTTTTCAAACAGCGTATCAGCAGTCAAACGCAGTTTTCGTCGGGACTGTCGTCAGCGAAGAAAAAAACGGCGATACGAAAACTTTCAAATTTAAGATTGAAAAATACTGGAAAGGCGCGAAAAAGAAAAACATCGAAATCAATGTTTACGAGACAGCGCGTTATCAGGCTTTTTTTAAGAAAGGCGAAAGATACTTGATCTATGCAACGGCCGATGAAGACGGCAAACTACGCGTTAGCAGATGTTCGCGGAGCCGTGATATGGATAACGCTGACGAAGATTTGCGTCAGCTCGGCAAGGGGAAAATTCCCCGTTAGCAATTTTACTTTGGAGAAAATGAAATGAAGAAATTAGGGTTTTGGGCAGGTTTGTTTTTGTTCGCGCTGGCGATAAATATGTTTGGGCAAGGCGTTGCGGCGCCTTACACATCACGTTTGCAGACCTTTATGCCGGTCGGTGTCGTTAGCCGTCCGATTTTACTGAGAGGCGCCAAAGACGGCAGCCGACGGATGTTTATAGTTCAGCAAACCGGAATTATCAAGGTTTTACAGCCGGGCGCGAGCGTCCCGACGGATTTTATCAATCTGAGTTCAAAAATTGTCGTTCCGGTATCAGCGGGCGATGAACGCGGACTGCTTGGCTTGACCTTTCATCCGCAATTTGCGACGAACGGCAAATTTTATGTCAATTACTCGCAAGTCGGCACCGGCACGACCGTCGTCGCCGAATATAAAACCGTCACGGGAAATCCGAATCAGGGCGACATTGCGACCGAGAGAATTCTTTTCACCGTTCCGCAGCCGTTTTCAAATCACAACGGCGGAATGGTCGAATTCGGCCCCGACGGTTATTTGTATATCGGCATGGGCGATGGCGGTTCGGCAAACGATCCGGGCGCTCGGGCGCAAAACCGCGCTCAACTGTTGGGTAAAATGCTGCGGATAGATGTTAACATTCCGCAAGGCTCGCCAAATCCTTACTTGATTCCGCCGACAAATCCGTTCACCGGCGCGAACACGACGCGGTGCGACAACGGAAGCACGACGGCCGGAAACACCTGTCAGGAGATCTGGACGATCGGGATGCGGAATCCGTGGCGCTGGTCGTTTGACCGCGGCGGAACAAATCAGCTTTGGGCGGCGGATGTCGGACAAGGTTCAATCGAAGAAGTTGACCTCATCACCGGCGGCGCAAATTACGGTTGGCGCGTTTATGAAGGAACGACCTGCACGGGGTTGGATGCAGGACTTTGCACTCCCGCTAACTATACGATGCCGGTCTTTCAATATTCGCACACGGGCGGACGTTGTTCGATCACGGGCGGCTATGTCTATCGCGGAACGCAGGGTAGCTTGCCGAACGGCGCATACGTGTACGCCGATTACTGCACGGGCGAAATTTGGCGATGGGATGGCGCACAACAGATC
>JANLTD010001006.1:0-1850 GCA_031362765.1 Acidobacteriota bacterium
TAAAAACAACTCGTTTAGAGGCGGTCTTTGACTCGACGGCGGCAGGTTAATGAGAATTCGAAAAATGCGCCTGTTAGTCTGTTTCCCCTCCAACAATCGAATTTCTTACCCGGCTTGAGCCTGGCAGCGGTAAAAACAGGCTAACAGGCGCGGTTTGGGTTTTGTCGGATGTTTCGGTTAACCTAACGCCATTTTGCCCGGCCTGAACCTTTGCGAAAAAGGGGTCAAAGACCGCGTCTGAACGAATTGGTAATGCCTCAGCTAAAAGTTATAAAAAGATCTTCTGCCTGCGAAAGACACGAAAAAAACGAAAAATGCTGTTTTAACCCAGATTACGCAATAGAGAAAGAATCTTTAGTTGTGTGTTTAGATGTCCAACAAACTTCAGTTTGTTGATTTCCGCCACAAGGCAACAAACTGAAGTTTGTTGGACTTTTCTTCGTAATGCGTAATCCGGGTTTAATATACCAGACACGCAGGCAAAAACTTTTGAACTTTCAATGGGGAAATTTATTACGCTTTCTTTTCTTTCTTTGGAACGAAAGAATTAAGCGAATTTGATCCGCGTTCGTTTTTCAAACCTCTTCGCTTCCGGTGCCGGGCGGTATTGTTTACTTTTTCGTTTTTTTTCGTATGTTTCGCGGGCAAATTTAGCTCTTTACTGAAGCATTAAACGAGTTGTTTTCTTTTCTCGCGACCCTTTTTCAAATGACCGCACATTGGCTCAATCATTGCTTTCGGCTTGCGCTAAAAAAAATCCTTAAAAATATTTCTGCTTATATGATAATTTTACGCAAAAGGCCGCGAACGAACTCGTCTTGCTATCAGGTTGGGATAATTTTCAACCTTTTGCTTTAAAGATAAGGAGCAACAAAGATGAGAAAAAATAATCCGAAAGGAAACGAAACGGTGTTCGAGCGCGGTCTCAGTGCGTTGAGAAATATGGCACCCGACACCAAGTTTAAGGACAAAGGACTGGCGGAATTTTCCGCGCAGGCGGAACGGAGTTTTGCATCGCGGCGGCGTTTGGCGGATCTCGGTGATCAGACCATAAACGAGCTGACGGTGCGCGAGACCGAAGACGAAATAACGTTGAAGATGTTTGATGACATCGTTGACGGCGTCATCGGTCATCCGGACTTCGGCGACGATTCGGCGCTTTACGAAGCGCTCGGGTTCATCCGCAAATCGCATCGCAAGTCCGGTTTGACGCGCAAGCGTAAGGAAAAGGACAAACCGATGACTCCATAACGCCTGAATAATTAACAAAACGGACGGTCAAAAGTTTGGAAATCGGATCTTCCTATAAACATATTTGATTGGGTAAAATTCGTAACCATAAAGAGAATTACATAACCCGTTAAAACTTTCCCGTCCGGGAATTCCTACAACTAAATAGAAACGGCTGAATCGCCCCGAACGGCAAACGATTCAGCCGTTTTGCATTTTTGCTGCGACAAGTCAGAACAGCGAGAGGTAGCGACCTGTTTAATGGTCATTATCTTCAACCCTTTTCCCATAAAGAAAATTTGGCGACAAGTCAGAACAGCGAGCGGTAGCGACCTGTTTAATGGTCATTATCTTCAACCCGTCGCTACCGCTCAGGGTTCTGACTTATTTTCTATCGGAAAAGCGTATGAGAGCTGATAGATGATAATTTCATATGAAATGGCGCGGTTGTATTTTATTCTCACCGGCTTTGAATAAACCTGAGTTTTGAGTTGAAATCAAATAAGAAACACGCCGCGGACGAACGCCGATTTTGCGAATGAGCGCGGATCTTTTTAAGTAACTTTTCGGCGACTTAATAACTGATGTTAAGCAAATTTGTTTTCAAGGGCTTCGCCCAC
>JANLTD010001062.1:0-3628 GCA_031362765.1 Acidobacteriota bacterium
CAAAAAATCCTCACCAAAGTTCACGGTTTTGTAACTGATTAGGTTATTGAATTCAATAAATTATCGTCTGTTTCAACTCGACAGAAATAATTGCAATCAACAACGTTCATTAGCCCTTTTACTTCAAAACTATGCGCCGCACTATAGGCGGGCATCACGACGATTATTTTTTGACCGTTGAGCATTGGTCGTTAATTGATTCGTTCTTCAAGAATTTCGACTCGTGATTTGACTCTGATGGATTCACCCGCCAAAGTATCTAATGCCCGATTAGTGGTTTCCAAACTTTTTTCAAATGTTTTAAGTCCTATTTTTCCGGCTTTTGGGTTATGTTGTTGTCCTATCATTTTCTGAATTTCATTGTCTAATTCCGTTAATTTATTCATCATTTCTCTGAATTGATTATCAGTCATGTTTTTTCTCCTGTTTTGAGTAAGTGAGTAGAACTAAAATACTTCAACATTAAATCTTTTTCAAACTTCCTTTTTAATTGTTCGGGTTTCGGCGGGACGTCGATGGTTACGATCGCGGTGACGAGCGGCGCGGCAAACGGCGCAATTGTTTTGATGGCTTCGATTGTTTCAGACATCGTTCCCTCCTTTATTTAATCGTAAATTCCGAAAGAGATTTCTTTCTCATAACAGGAGATATCGTAATGGGTGAAAAAATTGTCAGTGCTCTTGAAAGAGATTGTTTGATTACCTTTTGTAAAAATAAATTCGCTGTTCGGGCTGCGCTGCCAGCCGTTGGAAGCGAACCATTCGAGAAATTGGGGCAGAATAACCTTTGGGTCGCGTTCTGTTTGATAATGGTCAATAACTTCATTGGCATGGCCGTTATAACTGATCGGCTTTTCCCGATCGTTCAAATATCAAAAGTATTTTATATATTTTATCTTATTTTAGCGTGATTCGGGTATTTCGCGGTTTATTAAAAGCGGTTTATTTCATCCTTCCGCGTGTGTTGACGATTCTTTCGTATTCGAGTTTTGGGTAATGCCCGAAGTTTACCAAAAGTGCAAGTTCAAAATTTGTCGCTTTGAGATAATTCATTGTTTGAGCGCGATGTTCGTCGGCAATCTTGGAAACAGCTTTTAGTTCGACAATGATTTCACCGTAGCAAATAAAATCCGGCTTGTAAAAACACTCGAGTTTTCTTGCGCGATAGAATAATTCCAACTCCTTTTGCGCCTCAAAAGGTATTTTCTGATATTCAAATTCGATTGCCAAACATTCCTGATAAACAGGTTCGACAAATCCACAGCCTTGAGCTTTATAAACTTCAAAACACGCGCCGACAATTGCGTAACTCTCTTCTTTGAAAATCAAATCGCTCATAATTTATTAAACCGCGAAATACGCGAAATACGCTAAAATAAAACCAAAAACTTTTTTATTCAATTCAAATAAAACAGGTCGGGTTTCGGCAGATTCCGGCAAAGGTTGTCAACGTGTTTGATTCGCGATGATTCTATGTTGAATTCGGTCAGATAGTCCCCATAGATCAGATAAAGCCCGTAAACGGATATAAAAACAATCGCCAAAAGCGAAAATGTCGAAACCACGGATTTCCAGTGGCGGTTGGTTTCTTTGTCCGATTTCTCGTAAAAATTCTCAAGCGGCATCTTTCATCAAATTATTTCCTTAAAACCTCAAAAAAACTGTAAACACAATCTCCGTCATTGAGCGAAACATTGTATTTGAAAATTGTCGGGTTGCCTTCGGCAAGAGATGTGCCGAGTAATCCTTCGTCCCAAACGAGACTCGCGTTGTAAGGGAATTTGATTTCGACCTTGTATTTTCCTTCCGAAGGCATTGGAAAATCGAAAAAGCCGTCCGCATCGGTTTTCGCCGAAAACCGTTGGCCGTTGCCTTCGACCGTTATTTCGACGGGCTCAACAAGATATGCGGCATTCTGCGATTGAGAAACAATTTGTCCTGAAATAGCGGCCGAGGTTTTTCCGTCGATGATGCTTTTCAGCGTTTCGAGTTCTTCGTTCGATGTTTTCGCTTCGACCTTGGCACGGCGAAATTCGGTGAATGATTTACCGACAATATCGTTTCGGGCGTAAACGATCCACGTTTCGCCTTTTTTGATGATATTCACGCCGTCAGTTCCGATCAGAATGTTTGTGACCACTGCAAAAGACGGGTTGTCCGCGCCTTTGAAGTTTTGCAAAACCTGAAAAAGAATCTTTTTTGAGCCTTTGGGGAAATCTTCGCCTTTCGGGATGTTTTCAACCTTCAAAACTTTTCCCGAAAATACGACATCAGCGCGGGTCCAGGAAGCGCAAGGCGGTTCGCCGAACACGGTGCGCGAACAGCCGAATAAAACATCGGTAAACGCGATGAGAATCAAAAAAGAGAAAAATAGAGGAAATTTTTTCATGTTATTTATCAACCTGAGTTTTTAAGTCAGTCATTTTGATAACGTGGATTTTATTAGGATCATAAGCTCCCGGACCAATATGAATTTCGTCGCCTTCAAAAGAAATCTGATTAAAGCCGCTGACCGTGTCGTCCCAATCATCATCGTTGTAAATCAACTTTTCGTAAACAAGATTTCCGCCCCGATCGTAAACTTCGGCGGTCGCGCCCATTCGAGGGAAAAGCGGACGCGGGATTAATCTTTTCTCATAAACCTTTACAATAAATGCGCCGTCAGGACTTACGGCTGAGGCGCGTAATCGAGGAATATAATCATGCAGACCCATAGCATAAATTATTAGTCCGGCAAAGCTTATCAAAACAATAAAAATACCTGCGATCAGCGCCCGTTTTTTCATAATGAAATTCAATTATTTTCCGATCTTCACCAAACTGCCTTCACCGCTGATTTTGCGGGAATTAATGCGGGCAACCTGTTCGGCTTTTGAAAAAGCGCGAAGGAAATTTTCGCCCAAGACTTTGCGGATTTCCAGTTCGGTGTAGCCGCGCCGGAGCATTTCGTATGTCACCAAAACGAGGTCTTCCATCCCGTTCATTCCGGCCGGCAAAAACGGCACGCCGTCGTAATCCGAACCGAGACCGACGATGTCAATGCCGGCCGTCTTTTTCATATGGTCAATATGGTCAACAATGCGTGTGTAAGACGCGATGTAGATCGGATTCGCATCGAGCAGTTTACGTTCGGCTTCGTTGTAGGCTTGCGGGTTGCCTTTGAATTGTTCTTTGAGCGCATCAATCTGCGGTTTTAGTTTTGCGCTGCGTTCGTTTTCTTCTTTGTTGGTTCGCGCATCAAGGAACGACGGGTAAAAATTTATCATTATCACGCCGCCGTTGGTCGCGACGCGCTTTAAGATCTCGTCCGGCACATTACGCGTATGGTCGTTGACGCCGCGTGCGCCCGAATGCGAGGCGATGATCGGCGCGGTCGAAACGTCGAGCGCGTCGGACATCGTTTTGACCGAAACGTGCGAAATATCGATCAGCATCCCGAGCCGGTTCATTTCTTTAACGACCTCTTTGCCGAATGGCGCGAGACCGTTATTTTTGACCTCGCCGCGATGTGCGTCCGCCCAATCGTGCGAAACATTATGGGTCAAGGTCATATAACGAATACCCAAACGGTAAAAATCACGAAGCGCGTAAAGCGAATTTTCGATCGCGTAGCCGCCTTCGATGCCCAT
>JANLTD010001070.1:0-1699 GCA_031362765.1 Acidobacteriota bacterium
GCAGTAGGAGCAGGCGCAATGATCGATAAAACGGTTGAGTCATTCACCAACAAAAAGAAATGAAAGCTCACTGGGACAAATATTGTGAACTGTATGTGGCTTTTGTGTTTGCGATAGTTATGATCATATTCTTAAAATGTAACTCATGAGCTTAAAAATAATTAAACAGGAATTAATTGACCTTGAAATTTCCGAGAGTCAGGAAATGGATTTTCCCGAAGCTGTCAGAACTCTTTCAATGGTTTCAAAGATCATTATCCTGTGTTGTGAAATGCTCAAGAGGTGGACGGGCGCATTGTTCGATCGCAAACTCGATCGCATTATTAAAGCAGCGCAAATCGTTGGTGGCACATCCGACATACTTGGACAATTCAAAAAATAATTCACTTATAAGTTAACAATCAAAAACCAAAAACAATGTCTGAAAACAAATTAGGAATTGAAAACATTAAGTCTGTCATGAAGTTCATGGCTGATGGCCGGAACATGACAGCGGATGCGCTTCAAGATGGTAAAATTACATGGATTGAAGGAGTGGGATTTCTTCCATTAATCATGAGAACCCCTGAGATCGTTGCCTCTGCAAAAGAAACGCTTGCAGAAATAAAAGATGCAACCCACACTGAAAGAGGAACTCTGGAAACCTACGCAATCGTAGAGCTGAATATCCCATCTGAGGAAGTGGAAGCATTCATCGCAAAATGTTGTGACTGGATAATTCTCACAATTCAGTTGTTTGATAGCGGAACGAAACTCGCTGCCTAAAAGCTACGGGTGCAACCTTCCCGGACACCTGTAAAAAAGCCTCCAGTCTTGACAGATTCGGAGGCTTTGCTTATTTCACGCCGAATTTTTCTCCGTTTGCTAAAAAAATCTGGCAATATGTTTGTATTTGTTTGATATTCTAAGGAATAAAATTTAATTCGATTTATTCATAGTATCAAATATGATACTATCTTTGACGTATTAAAAAATAACAAACTAAAATTCATAAAATGCTACCATCACTTCAAGCTAAGATCGACAAAGCAAACGCATACAATGATAAGCTTTTGAAATCGAAAAAAAGAAACTCAAAACTATCAATTACAGCCGCTGGTTCTTTTGATGGTAATTTTAAATCTTTAGAGGAAAAGGAAGCTTGGCTCGATAAAAGAGGGCAAGCTAAATGGGATTCTATTTCTTGGCAATTTTAAACTTATTTAAAACGGGCGGCAACCTTAATTCGGCGGGAAAAAAATGAAAACTTATTCAACAAACACAGAGGACACATTTGTAACATTCCACACCGGAAGAGGTGGCAGGTTCTATAATGCAGGATTTAAATCTTATGAGGGACAAGATTGTGCAATAGGTCATTATACGAATGATTTATTTGTGAAGTTTGAGAATCAAGATATAATATTAGATACACTTAATGACGGGGTCGATGTAGATGATGTAAGGGATTTAATGACGAATTGGAAATTCGATGAGCTTTCCCAAAAATATGGGATCACAGAGCAGAAACTTGGCGTAATGATATACGTTGACGGAAGTGACCATGAAGTAGGCTTGGAGGTCGATAACAAAGGTACGGGGATTATTGACATTGACGGGGATTATGACACGACCGAAGTCATGAGATTGAAAGACGTAAGCGAAGAGGAAGCTAATTTGATACTTAAATCAAACAACTACGTGAGCGATGATGTACGGG
>JANLTD010001075.1:0-2662 GCA_031362765.1 Acidobacteriota bacterium
CAAGGCGATCGCCGCGATGGAAATCAGAAAAGGCAAAGCAAAATCGAGAAAACTTATTTCCGCAACGGGGCGCAAAGGATGATTTGCACCGAGCCAAACAGGGGAAATCATTTGCCGAAGATAAAAAACGAACATCGAGGGAATTGTCAGAATCGTTTCCTTAAAACTGACGGCATCTTCGGGCGGCCGAGAAACCGCGCCCAAAGCCAGCCACCGCGCAGCGAAATATAAAAAGGAAAGCGCGGCGAACGGAATGACGCGCAGAAGTGGCGAAGCGGCAACCCGGCGATTTCCATCAGGTGTTTTTGGTTGATCTTTTGCAAAGATCAACCAAAATAGCGGAAAACACAAAATACCGACTTCTTTTGAGCCAAGTGCAAAGGCATAGCAAATTAACGCAAATATTAAATCAATTGGGACCGAATATTTTCTGTTTGCGTCTTCGCGGGTTCGATGCCGGGCATCGGATTGAGCAAACCAGCAAGCCGCGAGCAAAAATGCACCGAACAGCAAATCTGGTGAGCCGGAAATCCATGCGACCGATTCCGTATGAACCGGATGAACGGCAAATACGAATGAAATTGCCGCCGCCGTCACCGGTGCAACGTCCCACCGCCGCAAAAGCAAAAAAGCGAGTGAACAAACTCCGACATGAAGCAGAATATTCAGCAGATGCCAGCCAAGCGGATTACCGCCGAAAAAAAGAAAATTAAAAATAAGCCACGCCACAAAAGTCGGGCGATAATAATTGCTGGCCGCCACGATACCGTCGCCCTTAAATGCCCAGACATCAGACGTCAGAGCCTTTCCGAAAAGATTTGGATCCTGAATCAAAGGATTGCGGAGAATCTGTCGGTTGTCATCATAGACAAAATCGCCGCTCAGGCTGTTTGCAAAAACGCCAAACGCAACGATTGCAATTAAGATCAGCCAGCGCATATCGGATTTGAAATTCATATTTTATTTGCAACCGAAAAATTTTTGCGGTTGAAGATAACTTTTCTTAAATAGCTGAAATTTATAAGCTAAATTCCGGAAACACGCCCGGTTATCTGCTAAATCATAGCAAAAAACAAAACTGTTGGGGATTCGTTCATTCTGCCAACAATTCTAGCGCAGTTTCGAGCGGATTTGTAGAGAGACGGTCAATTAAACCGATTTTCAGGGCTTCGTCAGCCGCAACTCTCTTTGACGTCAGAAACATTTCGAGCGCGGCGGCTTCGCCGATCAGACGCGTTAATCTCTGCGTTCCACCCCAACCGGTCATAATTCCCAAATTAGCTCCGGGATGCGAAAATAGCGCGTTCCGGCCGGCAATTCGTTTTCGGCAAGCCAATGCCAGATCCAACGCGCCGCCGAAACAAAAGCCGTTGATCGCGGCGATCGAATTTGTTTTGGCGATCTTGTTCATCAAATTTTGTCCGCGTAAAGCAAATTCTTTCGCAGTTTCGCCGTTTACCTTGGCAATTTCTCGCAAATCAGCACCCGAAGCGAACACGTCGGCTTTGCCGGTGAAGACAATTTGGTTATTAGCATTTTCATCAATTAATTCGTGCAATTGCTCAAGAACGAAAATTGAAAGCGGACTGCGAATTTCGGGGCGATTAAATTGAATGATGACCGCATTTGAAAGATTTTCGACGACGATTGCGCTATTCACAAAAGAATCTTAACGCAATTACGCAAAGGTGCAAGCCGGGCAAAGTGAAAATAACTAAGATAACTTCATTCTGACGAGGGTCTTAAAATCTTTTGTGTCTTTGCGTCTTTGCGTCTTTGCGTTTAATTTTAAAACTATGTACAGAATCAACAAAGCGCATCCCTGGCACGGCATTCCGATCGGCGAAAAAGTGCCGAGCGAAGTGACGGTTTTTATCGAAATTGTTCCGCGTGATACGGTCAAATATGAAGTTGACAAAGAAACCGGCTACTTAAAAATTGACCGACCGCAGCAATATTCAAACGTCGTTCCGGCAAACTACGGATTTATTCCGCAAACCTATTGCGCCGAACGAATCGCGAATCTTGCGCGGGAAAACAGCGAAGGTATTGAGATCAGCCAGGGCGACGGCGACCCGCTCGATATTCTCGTCCTGTCGGAACATCACATTCCGCGCGGCGACATTATCCTGAAAGCGCGTCCGATCGGCGGATTTTGTTTGATTGACGGCGGCGAAGCGGACGATAAGATCATCGCGACGCTCGTCGGCGATAAAATCTATGAAAATTTCGGCGACCTTTCGGAACTCCCCGAAGGCATCGTCAATCGTCTGCAGCATTATTTTTTGACATATAAACAACTGCCGAGCGAAGAAGCAAAATGCGAGATCGCCTTCAGTTACGGACGCGATGATTCGTACGAACGCATCAAGGCGGCGATTGCCGATTATCACGATTTACTGGCGATGTTGAAATAGAGTTACGCACCAAAAAAGGCACAAGGAAATCAAAGATTTTAAAATAAACCTTTGTGTTCCTTCTGCCTTTGTGGTGAAAATCAAAAAAAGATTACCCAAGTAGCAAAGTTGTCTGAGATATTTTCAAAATGATGCGGTTCGCCCGCCGCGACAAAAACGGCGTCGCCGACCTCGCAGTTGATGGTTTCGTTATCTTTGAGTAAATCAGCCGTCCCGCTGACGATGATGTAAAATTCGTCCTTTTC
>JANLTD010001100.1:0-3645 GCA_031362765.1 Acidobacteriota bacterium
TGAAAAAGTGAAAAGGTGAAAAAGTTTTGTCATAATAAATGAATAAAACTTTTTCACCTTTTCACTTTTTCACTTTTCAACATTTACTTGCTGCTTTCGATCGCCAGGCGCAGTTTTTCAGCCAGAGCTGGGTCTATCGGACGCAAAAGATTGTATTGCTCGCGCGCTTTCTGCTTGTCCTTATTGATCAAATACGTATAGCCGAGACTGAATCGGGCTTTCGCAAAACGCGGCGCGATCTGCAAGCATTTGTTATAAGCCGCGATTGCTTCGTTATCTTTTTGAATTGCAAAATAAGCGTTGCCGAGCAGATAATAGCCGTCCGAATAATCTGGATTTTCCTTTGTATATTTGATCAAACCGTCAACCGCTTTTTTGTAAAGATCGAGCGATTTGTCGGTTTGTTTTAGAAATTCGTAGGCACGCGCCATATAGAGATACGTTTCGCCGTCGCCCGGATTAAGTTTCAATGCGCTGTTACAGGTGGTAATTGCCTGTTGATAATCTTTCCCATCATTGTAGGCGCGGCATAGATTTGTATAAGCCATATACTGGTCGGGCGCGAGATTGATGGCACTTTTGGCAGCTACGATTGCGTCTTGCGGACGGTCGGCAAGACTGTAATACCACGCCAGACTGGTGTATAGATTTGAGTCCTTTGGAAAAACTTTCAGACCTTGGCGGGCAATTTCAATCGCTTTATCAAATTCGTTACGGCTTCGATAAATATCGGAAAGAGCGTTGTAAGAAGCGTAAATTTCGGGTTTGACGTTAATCGTTTTTTCGTAAAACTCGATCGCTTCATCAAATTTTTTCGCACGATTCAAAGCATCAGCAATGTAAAAATAACATTCGCCGACATATTTTGTATTTCTTTTCACGGCTTCGATCGCCGAGAGTCCCTGTTGTTCGACTTCACCGAGATTGGCGTAACTAAATGCAAGAAAATAATACACATCAGCATTTTTCGGATCTTGTTCGGCAGCTTTTTTGTAGTAGGTTACCGCATCGCGGTACGATTCTTTGATCCGGTAAATATCGCCGGCCGCCAAATTGAAAGTCGCGTTGCCCGGATCCAGTTTCGCTGCTTCAAGAGCATCGTTTAATGCCGCATCATAGTTTTTCTGCTGAAAATTCAGATACCATCGAAGTCGATAAACTTCCAGCGGTTTATCAAATCCCTGCGCAAGCGCCATCCCCAAATCGGTCAGTGATTGTTCGTATTCGTTCAGGTAGTAATGCGCGTAGCCTTTCCAAAAATGCGCGGCCGGAAATTGCGGAACGATCGTGATCGCCTCGGCATATTTGTTGATCGCATTGCGGTAATCTTTTTGATTAAAAAACTGGTCGCCTTGTTTGGCGAGCTTGCGGGCTTTTTCCAAATCCTTTTTTTTCGGCTGCGCCTGCACATCAGCGGTCCAGGCAAAGACCACCAGCAAGAGCATTAGATACACAAACCAATTTAAATATTTCTTACTTCTCATTCTTTTTGCTCCTCAACTATTGCGGAATTATTGATCCTCTCGGCGTTTGTTTGACATCCGGTTTGCCCGTCGGGCGCGGCGTTGGCACACGCGGCGTCTTGATCGTCACAGGCTGCGTCGGGCGCGGCGTGATGTCGGGTTGTCGGGTCGGTTGGGTGGTCGGCGTTGGCGTTGTGAAACCCGGTTTTGTTTTATCGGGTGACGGCGCGGTATTGACTGACGAGTTATCAGGACTGCTCGTGGATGCATTGGTATTCGAGCCGCCGCCGGTATTTGTATTAGCTTGTTCCGGAGTTTGCTCCGGTGTCGGCGTTGCCGAAACCGACGGCGCGGGCGTTGGCGTTGCAACATTTGAGGCGCCCGGATCGGTCGGTTGACTCATCAAATACCAGGCGATTCCACCCGCCGCGACCGCAAGTATCGCCAAACCAAAAAGTCCGCCGATCAGCGCAAAGATCAATCCTTTCGATTTTTTCTTTTCTTGAATTGGCTGAACCGTCGGTGTCGGCATCTGTACCGGCGGCGGCATAGCGTCATGGACAGGCGCCGAATATGGCTCTCCGACAGCCGAATAATCGTCCGTCGGCAGACGTGTTTCCGCCGTTGCCGCAAAATTTTCCATCTGGGGAACTGAATCAAATGCGGAAACAGGTTGGGTTTGCCCGAAATTATCTCCCGTGTTCTGATTCTCAAACTGAATCAACGAAACCGTCCGATCGCCCGTAAAATTTTGCTCAGGCGCGGGAGTTTCTTCAATTTTTGCCGCGTGCTTGTCAACCGCAGGATTCTGCGGCGGCGCAGCCTGGTTTTTTGCCAGATACTCGGCCGCGCCAAAATCGCCGCCGAAAACTTCGGTTTTAATATTTGATTGCGGCAGTTCGGAAGCGGAAGCCGGCAAAACTTCGGTCTTTTGCGGAAAATTCTGAGGTGCCGAAATGTTCGCCGCTTCATCGATCCGAATTGTCGAGTCAAAATCCTGGATCGGCGCGGTTTTATCAGTCTTGAATGAAGCCGTCGGCGGCGATTCGTGAGCCGTATTTCCGACCATTCCAAACGGAATTGTCTGTGCGCCCATCAAATCTCTTGAGGCAGTCGGATTATCGAAAACTGGCGCGGAAAATTGTTCGGTTTTATCATTCGCCGAAACCGGCAAAGCCTGCGCCGCCGGCGCCGGCTGTTCGTCCTGCACATTAAAAGCAATGGTTTTTTCCGACACATCGCTTTGCATTTTGGCATATGTTTCGCGCAAAACCTTTTGCATCTCGCGGGCATCGGTAAAACGATGATCCTGGCTGAGCGACATTCCCTTAATGATAACGTCTGAAATTGTTTTGGGGATCGCACTGTTGATCTCGGTTATCGGCGTGATCGGATCGGATTTTCCGCTTAAAAGAAAATCGGCGCGTGACAGTGCGTCGGGCGGAACAATATTCGTCAAGAGTTGATAAAGTGTCGCGGATAGTGAATAAATATCACTTCGAGGGTTTGTCCCCGTCCCGCGAATCTGTTCCATCGGAGCGTAATGCGGCGTGTAGCCGACGACACTTCCGCTGCTGCCTCCGCTTGAATTGCTGCCGCTGACTTTATCCGCAGAATTCTTCGACAGCCCGAAATCAAGCAGAACGATATTATTCTCGTCCGTCAATTTCAGATTTTGCGGCTTGATGTCGCGATGAATGATCGGCGGTTCGTGCGTGTGAAGGTAAGCCAGCGCATCGAGCAGTTGATCGGCCCAAAATAACACCCAACTGAGCGGAAAAGGTTTCTGCGTCGCCGTCAGACGTTTCGCCAGATCGTCGCCCGAAATATGTTCCATCACCAAATACTGATTGTCGTTTTCGATAAAATGATCGCTCACTTTCGGCAAAACCGGATGCCGCAAACGGGCAAGTGTCCGCGCTTCCCTTTCAAATTGGTCGTCGAGCCGGGCATCGTCCATATGCAAAGTGCGTTTCAATGCCACAGCGCTGCCAAGCCGTTGGTCAATCGAGAGGTAAACTTCGCCCATTCCGCCTTTGCCGATCAAATGCACGATCAAATAACGGTTTTGTAATAAAGTGTTCGGTGCTAAAGGTTTCATTCGTTCCTGTTCTTAATATTAATCAAAAAAGCTCTTAAATTATAGCCAATTTCGCGTAAAAAAATCTTTTGGCATTTCAAA
>JANLTD010001127.1:0-4777 GCA_031362765.1 Acidobacteriota bacterium
GCTCGGACAGGAATCTTCGATTATTGTCACGGGCAAAGTCAAAGAAGATACACGTTCAAGCATCGGCGTTGAATTGGACGTGACCGCATTGGAAGTAATTCAAAACGCGAGCGAATATCCGATCACACCGAAAGAACACGGCACGGAATTTTTGATGGACAACCGGCATCTGTGGATTCGTTCGAAGAAACAAAATGCAGTTTTGAAAGTACGTCATACGGTTGTTAAAGCGACCCGCGATTTCTTTGATAACAACGGGTTTATTCTCGCCGACACGCCAATCTTTACGCCGGCGGCGTGCGAAGGCACGACGACGCTTTTTGAAGTTGAATATTTCGACGACGACAAAGCTTATTTGACGCAAAGCGGACAGCTTTACAATGAAGCGACCGCTGCGAGTTTTGGCAGAAGTTATTGTTTTGGTCCTGTTTTTCGTGCCGAAAAATCAAAAACGCGCCGTCATTTGACCGAATTTTGGATGGTCGAGCCTGAAATGGCGTACGCTCAGCTTGACGATGTAATGAACTTGGGCGAAGGTTTGATAAAATTCATTGTCGAGCGGGTGTTAGCCGACCGCCGCGAAGAATTAAGTGTTCTTGAACGCGATATTTCCAAACTAGAAGCCATTTTAGCCGCAGGATTTCCGCGCGTTCACTATGATGATGCTGTAAAAATGCTCAAAGAAGGATTTGCAAATGGAGAGCTCGAAAACGATTTTGAATGGGGCGGCGATTTCGGCGCGCCCGACGAAACTTATATTTCAAAACAGTTTGACGCGCCTGTTTTCGTCCATCACTTCCCTGCCGTTATCAAAGCGTTTTACTTTGAACGCGACAAGGAAAGACCGGAATTGGCGTTGGGCGCAGACCTTCTCGCACCGGAAGGCTACGGCGAGATCATCGGCGGCGGCGAGCGTGCTTTTGACTTAAAGTTTTTGGAAGAACAGATCGAAGCACATAATCTGCCGAAGGAATCTTTTGAATGGTATCTCGATCTGCGGAGATTCGGCGCGGTTCCGCACGCCGGATTCGGAATGGGCATCGAACGCGCCACTGCCTGGATGTGCGGCATCGAACACGTTCGGGAAACGATCCCTTTTCCGCGAATGTTGAATCGTTTGAAACCCTAGTAACAATAGGTTTGATTTAATGGAAGAATAATATGAAGAACACTATTTTTGCATCATTGACTTTAATAGCATTGATATTTTCGAGTAATTATTTATGCTTTGCTCAAATAAGTCCGACAAATCAATCTCAAACCACATCAATAAAGAAGCCAAAACAAGATAAGATCAAAGAAAAAGTCGAAAAAATCGGTATTGGCGGGAAAATTACTGTTTTTAGATCAGATAAAAAGAAGTTCTACGGCAAAGTTACATCATTAGATGATGAAGGCTTTCAGATTTTGGAAGTTGATTTGAAAACAACCATTGATTTCAAATATAGCGAGATAAGTAAGATCACTACCGGCGATGGTGAAAAAAACCTGATTACAGGAAAACGAGCGAATCCTAAAAAAGGCTGGCTTTACGGTCTTGCCATTTTCGGAGCATTATTTGTGATCCTTGCAGTTGCTTTGTCCGACAAAGAGTTTTAAAAATAATTCTAATACTTTATTTCTGAATTGCCTTAAACTGATTTCAAATTGCAGTAAAATAAATTTGCGGCAAGATTTTTTTGTATTTGTGACATCAAAAAAGGCTGCGGAAATTATTATGTTTCCGTCAACTTATTGTGTTTTTGAATCATAAAATGAGAACGAGTTTGCAGGTAGCGACAATTTTGAGAGTGATATTATTTTTGGTGATTCTGTTGAATCTGGTTCCGACTCCTCAGTTGACAGCGGAAACACCAATTTCGCGCGAAAAATCGGATCGGAATGACAATGTTCAAGCCGAAACTGACGCATTATTGTCTTTTTTCGATCAAATGCCTCCGGTTCCGGTCTTTCTCAAAGAGGAACCAATTATTGTTTCCGGCACAAACACAGAACGCGCTGTCGCTTACACGGATTGTGCAGCACACGACAATCCGACAATTACTGTTAAGGAGTCGTTTTATCAAAAAGCTAACCACATCCAAATTGTGAACATCCTGAAACACGAATTGACACACGCCTGGCTCTGTCGGCAAGAACTAATGTCAGGTCACGATGCGAGATTTCGACAGAAATTTGCACAAGTCGGCGGGATCGGAAACTAGTCAAATTTCTGTTTGTTGTTGTAACGGATTGACTCTAAGCAAATAATTCAGATAATTGATTTCAAAGATCTGGATTTCCATATTGGAAACGAGACTACAAATTCAGCCGGAGGAAAACTATGAGCGACGAATACAGATTCAATGGAGCCGGCGGCACGCCGGGCGGCGTGATCGAGTTTTTTGTCGGACTCGGAATGGCAATCGCCGGAGCTTATCTGCTTTCCAATCAGATAACTGTCACCAGCAGTTTTTGGTCGCTGTGGGGTTATAACACTTTCGGTTTATCTTTATTGCCATTGATCTTTGGTATCGGCATTTTGTTTTTTAACGGCAAATCAATTCTCGGTTGGATTTTATTATTTGCAGGCATCATTTTTATCGGATCGGGTGTTTTGATGAATTTACAAGTTTATTTTCAGCCGACAAGTCTTTTCAATACAATAACAATGCTTGTCCTGCTGGCGGGCGGAATCGGCTTGGTTGCCAAAGGCATCGCCGCACATAAAGAATAAGAATTATTAGGCTCTTGTGCAATTTTCTTTTGTTAATGCAGTCTTAAATATAGGGCACGAGCCTTGAAAATTTATTTTAGTCTTCTCAAAGCGATAAAAAAGACTGACCTTCAATTGAAAGTCAGTCTTTTTTATTGTATTTTTTGCAAGTTCACACTTTTCAAACATTCATCGGATTATGAGAATTAACGGTATCGGCACCACACTTCTTGGAATTTCAATGCCTGACGGCGAGGGAATTTCGACCGCCACAAATTGGTTCACAATTGTTTTTCTGCCGGTCTTTCCGATTCGGCGGATGCGCGTCAAGTTTCTTCCGCATACGGGCAGCGGATTTTCGTATCAGATCATTTCAAATGAAAAGTTAGTTTTGACGGAACTCCTCAAAACTCTGCTTTATTGTTGGTTTTTGATTCCGATATTCGGTTTTGCGCCGTTGATTATTGCATTTAAGGAAGTTTGGACGGCTCTTGGCTTGCCGCCATCGTTGCAAATTCCCTATCTCATCGTTGGTGTGATTTGGATTATGGTTCTGATCTGGAAAACGGCCGACCGCCACGAAGCACGTTGTCGTCCGCCAAAAGTTTAGATCGAATCCCTGCAAGATTCACGAATTTAAGCCTCAGAAAAACGTTACATTTGCCTGCGAAACATGCGAAAAAAACAAAACATCTCATTACTGAGCCGTCTAAAAATTGCACAGGTTTCGAAAATCAAGAAAATCTGCCTACGAAAGACACGAAAAAAACGAAAAAGAGCATTTTTGCCAAATCTTTATTCTTGATTTCGTTCCTTTCGTGTGTTTCGCAGGCAAAAATCTTAAAAGATTTGTTAATTTTCAAGTAAGCAATAGCTACGCGGCTCAGTAATGAAAACCTCTCTTTTTATCTTAGTTTTTCGTTTTTTTTTCGTGTCTTTCGCAGGTAGAAAATTTTTTTGTAACCTTTACTACTCCAATAAGTTTCGCGGACGATTTTTCTTGATTGGTACACTTTAAATAATAAATGAGCAAGACTGTCATGAACCAGTCTTGCTCTTCTCAAGCGGAGAGATGTGTTGCCTTCCATGACTATCCGCCTGATTTCCGTTGTCTTTATGAAACGAGAAAACAAATAATTCAGCCGGAATTCCAATTTTTTATTAAGAAACCTTGAAAACAATTATTATGTTGAGATGAATCAAACCAAATAAATAAAGAAGAATGGTCAAAACCATCAAGGAAACTTCAATTGTTAGGTTAAATACGGAAAGTTTCGTTATAATAATCCATAAACACAGATATAATTGATTCATCAGACGGTTAGAAAAATGTTCAGAAAAATTCAACTCAAATTAACTGCCAAGGAATCTCCGCTGGTCGGCAATTTTTCGGTTTTTCGGGCATTGCCGCGCCGGGAACTGCGGCGCATCGGCGGTTTTGTGTTTTTCGACCATTTTGACGCTGAAAACATCACGCCCGAACAATTCGATATTCCGCCGCATCCGCACGCCGGCTTGCAAACCGTGACATATCTTTTTGAAGGCGAAATTTTGCACACGGATTCGCTCGGATTTCAGGAAATCATCACTGCCGGCGCGGTCAATTGGATGAAAGCCGGAACAGGAACAACACACGCCGAACAGGTATTGAAGATTCAACCGCGAATGCACGGAATTCAGAGTTGGGTCGGACTTCCGCACGGTAAAAGCAAGATCGCACCCTCGTTCGAGCATTTTGCAAAGGAAAATTTGCCGTCTGTTGAATTTGAAAAAGCAAAAATTCGCGTTCTCGCGGGAAATTTAGAGAATTTTCACGGATAAAAGCATATTATAACATCCGCGTTAATATGCTTCATCTGCAATTTTCACCCCTATTTCATTAAATTTACTGGCAATGTCAATTTTTTTTAACTGTATTCTAGAAAAAAGTGAAATTTATTTACTACTGGTAATCTTGCATAAGTCAGCGTAAATGAATAGATTTGTCTTTATGAAAACTTTTCTTTACGTGTTATTGGCAATTTTATGTCTTTGTTTCCCGAATTTCGCTCAAAAACCTGTCAAGGATCTCAAACCGACCGT
>JANLTD010001165.1:0-2751 GCA_031362765.1 Acidobacteriota bacterium
GTTCTTGTGCGTCTTCTGGCAGCGCGTGCACCAGAGCCAGGGCGCGGAGACCGCCGGATTCGGCAGCGGATTTTCAAATAATCCAAGCTCAAATTTAACGCGCAGAATCCGGCGAACCGCGTCGTCAATTCTCGCCATCGAAACCTTTTTCTCTTTAACAAGCGCCACCAGATTCTCGCAAAATGTAAATTTCGACGGCACCATATTCATATCAATTCCGGCATTGATCGCCATCATCGTCGCTTCTTTTTCGTCCTTCGCAACCTTCCATTGGGTGACGAGTTTGATCACGTCTTCCCAATCGGAAACGATAAAACCATCGAATTTTAGCTCGCCTTTCAAGACGTCAGTCAAAAGATACTTATTGATGTGACCGGGAACGCCGTTGATCTCTCCCGAATTGATCATCACCGTTCGCGCTCCGGCATCAACGGCCGCTTTGAATTGCGGCAGATGATACTCGCGCAAAATATTTTCCGGAATCAAGGCTGTCGTGCGGTCGCGTCCGCTCAAAGGAAAACCATACCCGACATAATGCTTAAGACTCGCGGCAACATTTTTATCATTGCTGACATCATTTCCTTCAAGTCCGCGCACAAACGATACACCCATTACCTTGATCAGATAAGGGTCTTCGCCGAAAGTTTCCCAAAAACGCGGCCAAAGCGGTTGGCGGCCAACGTCCAAAACAGGCGAAAAGCTCCACGGAATTCCCGCCGCACGCGTTTCCATCGCCGTGATTTCCGCAGCGCGGCGCATCAGAGCCGGATTCCAGGTTGCCGCCATTCCGATCTGCTGGGGAAAAAGCGTCGCATCCTTAACGTAATTTGCACCATGAATCGAATCAATGCCGTAAATCACCGGTATTTTCAGCCGATTCTTCATCGCGGCGCCTTGAATCGCTCCCAACATTTCCCACCATTTATCAACCGCCAAAGCATGTCCGTTGACGTTCTGAAATGAACCGATCTTGTATTCGTTAACCGCTTTTTCGAGCTTTGCGGCGTCAATCTGAATTTCGGAATCACGCCCTTTTGTTATCTGACCTACTTCGAGATCGGTCATTTGCCCGACTTTTTCTTCGAGCGTCATTTTTTTGAGCAGGGCTTCGATCCGCGCCGAGTTGTCTTTCAACTTCGGCCGCTTCACGTTTTGGCGAAAAAAGGCGTCGCTGTCCGTGATTTCGGCTGAGACCGGATCCTGACCGCTCTTCTGCGCGAAACTCTGTTGCGCCGGCAGACAAAACATCTGACAACTAATGGCGAGTAATAAAAATAATGTTGTCTTTTTCATCAAATTTAGTTGTTTCCGTTAAAGAAGTTGAAATTGAAAGATTGTAAACACAATCTATTTTCCACTTTCAAATTCTCCAAAAAGTCGCTTTAATTTTGGCTGCGAAATCGTGCGCGCGGCCCGATATACTATTGCAGCGTGAATTTATCGCTCAATCCGCCAACCATCACGGTAAAATCACCGGCTTCGACGACCGATTTGTTGTTCATTCCAATAAACGAAAGATCGTCTTTATTCAGTTTGAAGGTCAAAGTTTTGCTTTGCCCCGCGTCGAGATAAATTTTTGCAAATCGTTTAACGCGCTTTCCGGGCGGCGCCAGGCTTGCCACTTCGTCGCGCAAGTAAAGAATCGCCGTTTCTTTTCCGGCTCGCACGCCCGTGTTCGTAACTTTCACCGATACAGTAATTTCGCCGTTGATCGGAATCGATTTTGATGAAAGGCGCAAGTCGCTGTAAGTATAATTCGTGTAGCTCAAACCCGTGCCGAAATCAAATTGCGGACTGGTCGCGACATTACCAAAAGCCGTTTCCTCAACCTCAAAAAGTTTATGATCATATGTCAGATAGTTGTTCGTCGAACGCGGATAAGTGAACGGCAATTTCCCGTTCGGGTTGTAATCGCCAAACAAAACATCGGCCACTGCGCGGCCGCCTTCATTGCTTGGGTTAAGCGCGAGTAAAATTCCCGAAACCTTGTCGGCGATCCGGCTGATAACCCGCGGACGACCTTCGACCATCACCAACACCACGGGTTTTCCGGTCGCAATGATCTTTTCGGCAAATCTTAGCTGTGTTTCCGCCAGGGTAAGATCGGTTAGATTGCCGGGCGTTTCGGTGTAAGAACCTTCGCCAAGACATAAAACAATGACATCGGCATTTTTCGCATCGCTGACCGCCTTTTCAACATTTACCTCTTCGTCGGTCATCGTCGGGGTTGTCGCGGCGGGCGAATTCGGGGGACGCGTAAGCCGCGTTCCCTGAACGAATTCAACATTTCCGCCGCCAATCTTTGCTTTGATCGCGGCCTGAATTGTCATTTTGTCCTTCGGATAAAGCGCTTCGTCCGAACCTTGCCAAACCCATGTCCAGCCGTTGTTGAGCGAGATCAAAGAATCCGCGGTCGGACCTGTTACGAAAACTTTTTTGTTTTTTGAAAGCGGCAAAATATTTTTATCGTTTTTCAATAAAACCAGAGATTCTTGCGCCGCCTGAAGACTTACCTCAGAGTATTCCGGTTTGCCGAAATTGCCTTTGACCGCCGGATTCGGCATCGGGTTTTCAAAAAGCCCAAGCTCAAATTTAACGCGCAGAATTCGACGAACAGCATCGTCAATTCTCGCCATCGAAACTTTTTTCTCTTTGACGAGCGCAATCAAATTCTCGGTGAACGTATATTTGTAAGGAACCATACTCATATCAATTCCGGCATTGATCGCCATCATCGTCGCTTCTTTTTCG
>JANLTD010001176.1:0-2276 GCA_031362765.1 Acidobacteriota bacterium
TAAAAAACTAACGGTTCAGAGTCGGGCTACTGCCCGACTTTCGCGAGTCGTCGGGCGGTAGCCCGACTCTGAACCAACAAGATTGTTTTAGGTTATTTTTTACACGTTCCTTAGCTGAATTGGAAGTATTGCCTCACTTAAAAGTTATGACTGGAATTTGATTCTACCATCGCCATTACAATCAGGTTATAATCAATCTGCTCCGCGATCTATATGAAAAAGATCTTCAAATTTGCATTTTTCTTTCTGTTCACCGGCGCCGCAATTTACGCGGCAGCCGTTTTGTATTTTCACATTTCGTATCCGCAGACAAAATGGGATTGGTCAAAAATTGATACCAACGATACACGGTTTCCAAAAGATTTCCTGTGGGGAACGGCGACCGCCGCGCATCAGATCGAGGGCAATGACGAAAATACGAATTGGGGCGAGTGGGAAAAAGATCCTTCCCGCATCAAAGACAAAAGCAACGCGCTGACCGCGGTTGACGGCTGGAACCGCTTTCGCGAAGACGTAAAATTAATGAAGGATCTCGGCGTTAATACGTATCGTTTCTCGCTCGCGTGGAACAAGATCGAACCCGTGCCGGGCGAGTTTAACGAAGCGGCTCTGAAACATTACGATGATCTGATAAATGAGCTGAAAGCCAACGGCATTGAGCCGATGATCACGCTTCATCATTTTACGCATCCCGATTGGTTTGAACGTCTCGGCGCGTTTGAAAAGGAAGAGAATATCAAATATTTCGTCCGGTTTTCAAAGCTCGTCTTTGCCCGTTACCGGAAGCGTGTAAAACTTTGGGTAACGCTCAACGAACCGAATGTGTTTGTCACGAGCGGTTATTTCAACACCGTCTTTCCGCCCGGAAAAAGCGAACCCAAGCTTGCCGCCGAAGTCTTGAAGAATATGCTCAAAGCGCATATCGAGATCTACAGAGAACTAAAGAAGATTGACGCGGAGACGCGGAGACGCGGAGACGCGGAGACAAAAACCGAAGACCAAAAACTAAACCCCAAAGACCAAATACAGATCGGGATTGCAACAAGTATCTTCCAATTTGAACCGGCACGCCGCTGGCATCTCGGCGATTGGGCGATCGCGCGTGTTTCGAGCAATACTTTTAACGAAGCCGTACTCGGGTTTTTCCGGTCGGGTACGATGAACTTCTATGTTCCGTTTGAGACTGATGTTTCCTACACGGATGCGGATGCGCCGAATACGCTCGATTTCGTCGGCATCAATTATTATTCGCATTACGCTTACAAATTCGGCTTCGACTTCAAAAAGGCGACCGAGAGCTTGCCGGTCGAAGGCGAAGAAATGACCGATATGCCTTACACGGTGTACACCGAAGGGATTTACCGCGCCATTGCCGACGCCGCCGTCTTGAAAAAACCGCTCATCATCACCGAAAACGGGATCGCCGACGCACGCGACGACCGGCGCGATAGATACATCCGTCAGAGTCTTTACGCCGTTTCAAAAGCGATCAGGGACGGTTATGATGTTCGCGGATACTACTATTGGTCGCTGATGGACAACTTTGAATGGGCGGAAGGGTACACGCAAAAATTCGGACTTTATGAAGTTAATCTGGAAACGAACGAGCGGAAATTGCGCGAAGGTTCAAAGGCCTTTGTTGAAACGATCAGGCGCGGGCATAATTTTTGAGTTTTGACGCGCCGCATTGTAATTCTTTGGTCTTTGGTCTTTGGTCTTTGGTTTTTAGTTCTTTTGAAAGAAATTACAGTTTGGCTTTGAATTTCTCACCGATCCGCTTTTTTTACGGAAATTTTGATTTAAGATCATCAAGGTTACATTGAATAAAACCAAAGACCAAAAACCAAAGACCTAATTCGACGCGCGTCGAATCAGTCAATTACGAATGGCGCTAACAGCCGGAACCACGATCTCGAAACCCGACTCCACTCACTTGGGCATCTCTCAGCGCGTGTTTTTGGTAATATGCCATCTGTGACAAAATCCCCGAACACCGACGGATTCGAGCCGTAAGCCAGACAAGTAGTGTTATAGAATCGCTGTTCGTCGAACGAATGTTCGTCGGCGGCCGGCGGCACATTCTCTGCCATCCATTTGCGATCCTCTTCCGTCATCTTTGCTTCGTCCTCCGCTTTCGATTCGGCGCTTAACAAGTGTGAATATGCTCCGGTAAGTACGGCTTCGGTATCTTCTGCGTTATCCGAACTTAACAATACGACGGCGGCCAACTGGTCAACCGCATCCTCTTCCCGCCCGGTGATCGGCAGATCAAGAAT
>JANLTD010001180.1:0-1585 GCA_031362765.1 Acidobacteriota bacterium
GGAAAGCCGCTCTGCTTCGCTTGCGGTTTTCGCCGCCTGAAGGCGAGACTCAAAACTTTTTTTGAAGAAAAACTAAACAAATCACGCAAAAAACTGATAAGATATTCTGGAAAATCCGTGCAAAGTAAAGTCTGTTGTGATTTGCGACGATTTTCTTAATTTTATAAACTTCAAATCTCAAACTCTTTACTCTTTCATTAACAAAAATGCAGATTGGCGATTACATTCCGAGCATCAACACATTGCGAAACATTGCGGATATTTTGCTTGTTTTCGTGATTGTTTATGTCGTGTTGACGCTTCTGCGCGGCACACGAGCCGTGCCGACGGTTGTCGGAATGGTGATTTTGGCTTTGTTTTATTGGATTTCTGTCGCGCAAGACCTCGCCACGTTGCAATTTGTTCTGCAATGGGCGGTTTTTGTTTATCCGTTTTTGGTGATCGTTTTGTTTCAATCGGAAATCCGCCAAGCCTTGATTTATTTCGGAAATCAACTGCGTTTTCCTGTTTTGCGCCGTCAGCGCGGACAACTCGGCGAAACGATTTACGATGAAATTATCTTAGCCGTTACGACACTTTCAAGCGAAAAAACCGGCGCGTTAATCGTCATGGAACGCAATGTCGGATTGCGGAATTTTATTGACGCGGGCGTGCAGATTGACGCGAAAATCAGCTACGATTTGCTGGTTACGATGTTTAATCCGTCAACGCCTCTGCATGACGGCGCGGTTGTCATCCAACGCGAACGAATCGCCGCCGCGTCCGTGTTTTTGCCTTTGACAAAAAATCCGAACATCTCGCGCGAACTCGGCACACGCCACCGCGCCGCCATCGGCGTAACGGAAGGTTCGGACGCAATTTCAATCATCGTTTCGGAAGAAACCGGCTTGATTTCATTCGCCGAAAACGGCACATTGACGCGCAATCTCGACACTAACGAATTACGCAATATCCTTCTGAAATCAATGGATTTGCCCGCCGTCGAGAAAAAACGCGAACCGACAAAAACGATGAAAGAACCCGAAACGGAAATTACTATCGGATAGTTTTGAGTCCCGCCTTTAGGCGGCGAAAACCGCCAGCGAAGCGATGCGGTTTTCACGTTACTTTAAACTAAAAATTCTGCGTCAAGGTATAGAACGCCACGCTTCGCGGGCGTTCACCCGCCTAATGGTCTTTGAAAATTAAATCCGACATTTAGCCATCGTAGATGGCGACAGCGTGTAGCCCATAGCGCGAGCTATGGATTACGATGCAAAACAGATTTAAGCTATCGTAGATAGCGACAGCAAATCCGCTACGTTCGCAAATCTGTCGCCCGCCTACGCGGGCTTGAATATTTTCGTGCATCTTTCCACAGTCTCGCGCCTGTGGCTACACGCTTTCACTCGCTACGCGAGCTAAAACATTAATTTTTTTGTCGGCTTTAATTTTCAAAGACCATAAGGCGGGACTCAAAACTTTAAATAGAATGATTCTTTTACGAAAAATTTTTCTCGAAGATTGGCTGACGAAATTAATTGCGCTCGGCATTACGCTTGCGCTTTGGTTTGGCGTTACCGGACTGCGTGAACCGACTACGAAG
>JANLTD010001213.1:0-13154 GCA_031362765.1 Acidobacteriota bacterium
TGAAAAGTCCGCCGCGTTCTTGCAGTGCGTAAAGTGCGTAGGTCGTCGCTTCGCCCATCCGGTCGGAAACGAGCGAACCCGTTCCGCGCCCCTTCATCTCGCCCTGCCATTTGTCGAAACGCAAAAAGATCGTGTTCAGAAGTCCGGTGCCTTTTGTTTCGGTCAGAAATTCGCCGCGAAAACCGATCAGACCGCGTGACGGAATTTCGTATTCGAGCCGCACGCGTCCTGAACCGTTGTTGATCATCTTCGTCATTTGACCTTTGCGCCGTCCGAGCGCTTCGGTAACGACGCCGATAAATTCTTCGGGAACGTCAATCACGACTTGTTCGATCGGTTCCTGTAGTTCACCGTTTTCGGCTTTGCGGGTGATGACTTCGGGTTTGGAAACCTGCAGCTCGTAGCCTTCGCGGCGCATCATCTCGATCAGGATCGAAAGCTGTAATTCGCCGCGTCCCGAAACTTTGAAACTGTCGGGCGAATTCGTCTCAGCAACGCGCAGCGCAACGTTTCCGAGTAATTCTTTTTCGAGGCGTTCTTTGATCTGGCGCGACGTTACATATTTTCCTTCCGTGCCCGAAAACGGCGAGGTGTTGACACCAAAGATCATCGCGATCGTCGGTTCGTCAACATTGATCAGCGGAAGCGGTTTCGGATTATCCACAAGCGTGATCGTTTCGCCGATGTTGATGTCATCAAAACCGGCGAGCGCGACAATTTCGCCAACGCCGGCCATATCTGTTACCTGACGATCCAGACCTTCAAAAATATAAAGCTCTTTAACGCGGGTTTTCTGTGTCGAACCGTCGCGTTTGGCAACGATGACTTCCTGATTTTTGGCGATCTCGCCCGAAAAGATCCTGCCGATCGCGAGGCGCCCAACAAACGGATTGTAATCAATATTCGCGACCAGTAATTGCAAAGAATCGTCGCGCAAAGCCCGCGGCGCGGGAACGGTTTCGATGATCTGGTCAAAAAGCGGGATCAGCGTCTTTGATTCGTCCGCGAGATTCTTTTTCGCGACGCCGTCGCGCGAGATCGAATACAGGATCGGGAATTCGATCTGCTCGTTATCCGCGCCCAAATCAATAAAAAGGTCGTAAATTTCGTCAACTACTTCTTCGGGACGCGCGTCCTGGCGGTCAATTTTGTTGACCAGCGCGATTGCGGGCAGTCCGAGTTCCAACGCTTTGCGAAGCACGAATCGCGTCTGCGGGAGACAGCCTTCCGCCGCGTCAACCAATAAAACAATGCCGTCAACCATTTTCAAAACGCGTTCGACCTCGCCGCCGAAATCGGCGTGACCCGGCGTGTCAACGATGTTGATCTTGTAATCGCCGTAATGCACGGACGTGTTTTTCGCCATGATCGTAATGCCGCGTTCACGTTCGAGATCCATCGAATCCATCACGCGTTCGACGATTGTTTCATTGTCCCGATAGACGTGCGATTGTTGGAGCATCGCGTCAACCAGAGTCGTCTTGCCGTGGTCAACGTGCGCGATAATTGCGATGTTGCGAATTTTTTCTTTAGTAATCATAGATGTAACCCTGTCATAAAAGACAAACGAGTATGATGACCGATTAGGAGGGAAAAGGCAAATATGAAAACAGAAGGCTTAGTGGAAAAATACAGGTCTTGCAAAGTCAGAAAAAGCGGGCGCAAAGCGCAATGGCGTTAAGTTAAGGAGAAAATGTAAAACAGACCGGTAGTCTAATTCTCCGGCGTTCCTTTATTATCAACAGATTAGCCGGTCGTTGCCATATATTTTGTCAGCAAATATAAATTCCGTCCTGCTGAACGAATTGAAAGGCAAATATAGCAGAAAAACGTGCGGTCAGTTTTTGTAGATCAAGTGTGGGAGTTGTGACGGCAAATTCGTTTAAGGCACGAAAGCATTCGGAACAGGTTTGTCGGTTATCAGCCCGAATTGGACGATTGCGGTACCGGCGGTACTTTGTTGGATAAACCACGTCGCAACCGAAGGGCGAAAAACCGCTGCGTCAAATCGCCCGTCGCCGTCGTAGTCGCCCGGCGCCGGAATGTCGCCCGACGTGCCGAACGGGAACGAGAAGAACGAGAAATCTTCCGAACGCAAGACAAACCAGTTGCCGTTTGACGGGCGGAAAAGCGCGGCATCGGCTCGTCCGTCGCCGGTGTAATCGCCCGGCACTGCCCGGTCGCCGTTTGCGCCGAACTGAACGGAGACCAATCCGGCGGTGCTTCGAAGGATCCACCATTCCGCGACTGACGGACGGAAGATCGCAATATCAGATTTACCGTCGCCGTCGTAATCGGCGGCGACAGGTTTGTCGCCGACCGCTCCGAAGGTTGCGATCGTCGTGCCGCCGCCGCCCGAATTCAAAATAAACCAGGTCGTGGTTGACGGACGGAAAACGCACGCGTCGGTTTTCAGATCGCCGTCAAAATCAGCCGGACAGGGAATATCGCTCGACGTGCCGAACGGGAATGAAAAGAACGAGCCGTCTTCCGAGCGCAGGATAAACCAGAATCCGGTTGAAGGTCGAAAGACGGCGATGTCGGTTTTCGCGTCGCCGGTGAAATCGCCGGGCACGATGATGTCGGTTGATTGACCGAATTGGGCGGCGGCGTTTCCGCCGTTCGATGATCTCAGATACCACCATTCGGCAGGCGCGGGACGAAAGACGGAAATATCCGTGCGCGAGTCGCCGTCAAAGTCGAACGGCGTGCGGCGCGGCGCGGAAACGGTATTTGACGAAGCCCAAAAACCGGAAAGCAAAGCGAGATTTGCGCCCGCGGCGTTTGTTCCTGCCAATGATTGCCCGATCGTACCGTTCAACGTAAATTGTCCGCCCGTAGTTTGTCCGCCGCCCGAAGCGATAACGCTCTTTTCGATCTGAAATGTGCCGCCCGATTGTGCAAAGGCGGAAGCCGCCGTCAAACAAATCAACGCGATAGAAAAAATCCGTTTCATAATTTCTCCATTGAACAGCTAATTTTGCGGCTGACAGATCGCGGCCGCCGGATTCTGTGAACAAACCAATTTTTTCAAAGCGTCGAGTTCCGCTTGTTGTTTTTTGAAGGCTTCTTCCTGTTTTTTGATAAGTTCATTTTGCTCGTCAATCTTTTTCTCCAATGTTTCGATCTGTGTTTGCTGTTCGCTGACGGCATTGACCAGCACGACGCCGACGCGGTCGTATTTGACACCCTCGACTTCGCCTTTGTCGTTCCGCGTGACGAGCAGCGGTTCGGCCGCCGCGACTTCTTCCGCGACCAGCCCGAGATCTTCCTTGCCGTCGGCCTTCCAGTTGAACGAAACCGGCCGCAGCTTCTTGATCAGATCAAGCCCGGGGCGGAAGTTTTGGACTTTATCTTTGTAACGAATTGACGACGAACACGACGAAATCTCATTCGAAGCATTCCGGCAAAGCTGCGTCGAACCGGCCGAACCGAGAAAGTTTACAATTGACGTGCCGGTCGCCGTGTTCATCGCGAATCCCCAGCCGCCGCCGTTGTTTCCGTAAAATCCGACCTTGCCGTCATCCTGCATTCCGATAAAGGCTCGGTCGGCGTTCGGCGTCCGCTGATAAAGCCAAAGGCCGGCCGTGTCGGTCGAACCCGCTGCATTGAGTTTCTGTTGCAGCCTCATCCGCCCGACGACATCGAGCCGAAAGTTCGGGCTCGAAGTGCCGATACCGACGTTCGTGTCGGCGGTCGCGCCGTTGACGCCGTCCGAAGCACCGAGCACAAGCGAATTACTCTGATCGACCGCGGCGCGATAGCCGATCGCGGTCGCGTTGTTTAAGAATCCTATCCGCACGTTCGCGAACGCGCCGACCATCGTTTGCCAGTTTCCGCCGCTAGTGTTGGCGTTGCCTGTTTCGGCTCCCAGGTAGGTGTTGTAGTTCCCGTTGTTGGCATCGCGGCCCGAGCCTGCGCCGTAGAATGTGTTTTGACCGCCGGAAATGAAATTGCGGCCGGAATCCCGGCCTGTGAAAGTGTTTTGGTTGCTCTCGAACAGGGAACGTCCCGCGTCGAGCCCAATGATCGTATTGCCGACGCTCGGATTAACGAAAGGCGGCGCCGAGCCGACTAACAAATTGTTGGAATTCATCAAGAGCGCGTTTTGGCCGTTGATAAGATATTGGGTCGGTGTATTGAACATATTCGCCGTCATCGTGCCCCCGACGCTGCCGGTGCCGGAAATATTGAAATTGACGCCGCTTTGCACGATTGTCGAGTTCTGAATATAGTTCGGCGAATTGGGCAATGGGCTTCGCGCATCCGACATTCGCGGATCGCCCGTCAGCACGTAAAACGCCGCGCCGATTCCGCCTAAGATATTGGCGTTGTGGGCAAACTGCGAATAATAGCTGCGGATCGCATACGGCGTGCTGAGAAATTCCTGCCGCGGTGCGAGCGGCGTGTATGAACCGCTGCCGGCCGGCCGGACGGAAGTTTCCAGATAAAGCCGCTGCCCGGCGAAATTATCGCCGCCGAAATCGAGCCCGACGTTGAATAATCCGTTGGCAACCGGAATATTAAATTTGGACGACGAAGCAATAAATGTTCCGCCCGCAGAAGTTGTGTACAAGAAAAACTGCATATCGTAGTTGCCGTTCGCCGGAATTCCGCCGTTCTTCAAACTTCCCTGATAGCTGAATTCGGTCGTTTGCGCCGCGACAAAGTAACTTTGCAATGCAATTACCGCCATCAAAAAAAAGGCGTTGAAAATAACCCGGTTCAAAGATAAATATTTAGTCATAAAGTCGTTTCTCCTTCGATATTGCCGAAAATCTATTGTTTGTATCTACCAAAAGACCGTCTAATCCCGACAGCGGTATAAATCCCACTCCCAGGTTATTTTTGTGCCGTCCTGCAAATTGAGTTCTTTGGTTCCGAAAAGCACCTCGCCTGCCGACCCGACGAATCGCTGCCCGTAGCGGCCTTCTCCGAGCTGCATATCGAATGAAGTTTTCAGCTTTTCAACATTAGGAAGCGGGGCAAGCTCTTCTAAATCGCAATTAGTATCGGAAACTTCATCAATAGTTTTTTCTGTCATCATAAAACTTCCCGTCGAAGAGTTGAATCCCAGACTGAAATCGCGCGTCCCGGCCTGATAACCGATGAAAACCGGTCTTTTGAGCGTTCCCGTGAACCATTCTTTTCTTCCTTTTTTGAACTTCGTCGTAAAGCTGCCTTCGGTGGTTCCGCAACAGGGATCATTTTCCCGAACGCCTTCAAAAATATCCTCCAATAAATAAAAGACATACATATTCGCCGGATTCGGAGGTTTCGTTTTCATCTCTTCGGGTTTGCGAGGATTGAGCTTTATTTGTGCCTCCTCGATCCATTTATAGCTTCGGATCCCGTCGCCGGTTCCGTTGCCGTTGCTCTGACGCGATGATTTCATGACATACGTTTTCTCGTAACTTCGTTCGTACCTGATCGTGCCGCTCCAGTCGTCGGTGCAGGGAATCCAATCACGAACTGGAATACGAACGCCAGTTGAGCCCAAAACTGCTTGATTTTCACCGATCGTGACCATCAAATAAGCGGTGTGCGGAGTTGCATAAGTCTTTCTGTTGGTCAGATCTTCGGATTGCGGCTTGCCGACAACGCTGACAATACTTTCTCCAACCTGACCGGTCAGCTTATCTGTTTGGCTGCTCAGCTTAACCGAATCGTCGCCTATCTCGTCTCCGCCTTCTGAAACTATCACCCACTCAACGGTTTTACCTTCGAGTGAAGGCGATTCCAGCAAGTCAAATTTGGGATTTGCACCCGTCGCCAATTTGCTTAAACACGCGACTTGATTGGCTTTCTCGGGGTCTGTCCATTCGATCGTAAATTTGGCGGCGACATCACGGGTTTCGCCGATGTTGACTGATGATTTTGTCCTTACCAAAGGCATCGGTTCTTGAACCTTCAGATCAATCCTGATGTTTTGATAGGCCGACCGCAATTTGTTTGAGGCCAGGGAAATTACGACGAGTCTTAATCCTTTTGCAAGATCTTCGAGGAACTGTCGGCGCAAATCATTATTTGGTCGCTTTGACTTCGCCGCTTTGCATGCATCGATCGCATTTTGATTTGAGAGAAGTTCGCATTCGTCGAGCGTTTTTTCAAATAATGAGAGTTTTTCCAACGTTTTAAAAGCATTTTTGCTCGTATTTTGGAGCGTTGTCAGATCATCCCACGCATCGCAAAGACTTGTTCGATAACTCAAGAAAGCGGCATTTGAAAAACGAACGTCACCTGATCTGAGGAAATAGTTTTCGCGATAGTTGACGGCGACCGACTTTGCGTAAGAATCCATCAGGTCGCCGAGCAGGATTCTCTCGATCAAGGAGAGCTGAATGATATTGATTTTGGCAGTTTCAGGCGCGGCTTTGGTTAAATCAACCGGCGTTTTGGATTGTTTGCCGAGTTCGAAAATTAAGTTTGCGGCAAAACGAAGCCGTCCGTCTTTCGAATTTTTAGCCTTTCGCAAATCATCGAGAATTGATTGTCCGAGCTTGTCGGCAGAGATCGCGGTGTTGTTTTGGGCGATGACTTCCGCCAGTTTCCTGATCGTGGTCGTCGTTCCCGCGGCTGAGGTTTTGAGCATTCCGACCACCTCAAAATCATAAAAAACCATCTCCATATCGTAGGTTGAGGTCGGTTTATAGAGAACCTTTTGGTTTTGGCCGATGATGTAAAATCCCGCTTTTTGCAAGGCGCCCATCACCACCGAAAGCGATTCTTTGTCATATTTCGAAATTTCTTTTGCCAGCGAAACCGCCAGTCCGTCCGAACGATTTTTCCCGACAACATAGGCTTCGGGCATTCCTTTTTTCGAAAAAATATCCAACGGATTCTTGCTTTCAATCACTTCCAATTTCGGCTCCGGCGGCGGCGTATTGGTGATTTGGCGCTGCGCAAAGATCGGCGGACAGTTGGCAAAAATCAGAACGGCAAAAAATACGGTAGAAATCTGTCTCATATTTTGTATTCCTTAACCCTTATTTAATTTTTTCCAATAAACCGCTCAAGATCCGGTCAATTGCGGCTTTGACGGCATCGTTTGCCTTACCCTTTACTTTTTCGCTGGCGGTCATACTCGCAACGACGGTCCTTCCGTCACTGCCGTAGATCGTGATGACGATCTCGGCTTCGGAATCACCGACCTTAGAAGCATCTTCAGTTCCGGTAACTTTGCCGAAGAGTCCGCCGATCTTGCTCGCGCCTGACTCTTTGACCTTTTTGAGTTCGACGCCGATGACATTGGCAAATTTTCCGGTCGTTATTTCGGCCTGTGAGTTGATCGGGAAACCGCTCATTCCGGCGGCGGAAACTTTTTGTGAAATATAGCCGCGCAGTTCGTCTTGATTGACTTTCGAAGAATTACCCGAAAAATAATCAATCGCGATGGTCTTTAACGCTTTTGTATTTCGCGAATTGTTGATAATGGTCGTTGCCGAATTATCCGTCTTTTGATTGAAAAATCCGGGCATCAATTCGGAAAGCGAATCAACTTCCGTCCAGTCTTTCGGAATTTCAAACAATGCCTGATCGAGAGTGGCTTTGGAAAGCGCGGTAGTTTTCAGATCAGATGTTCCCTGAAGCTGATTGTTTTCATAAGTCCGTAAGGTGCCTTCCAGAAAGAATCCCGGGTTTTGCATTTCCTTGATGATCATTTTCGGGCGACAACCGCCCTCTCCGGCCGGGATTCGCGGCTGATTGCACGAATCCCGCGTGAGCGAAAGATTGACAAACCAGCCTTCCTGCTCGAATCTAAGATTCTTTTTGCCGTCGCAAGAATCCGCCGAGCTTTCAAAAGACAGCACATATTTGAGCCATCTTGCCGGTAAACCAAACATCATCTGAGTCTTGCCCGAATCCGTCACCAGGGCTGAAACGGTCGCGGTTCCCCGGATCACGATCTTTTGATTCGGACGACGCGTTTGTTTATCCGGCGGCAGACCCAACCAATCGTAGTAATCAACGAAATATGACTTTTTCGTTTCGCTGAGGGTAACGTCCTGCTTAAGATCGCATTGCGTGATCGTGATGAAATTCGGCATCATTTGAGCCATCATCGCTTCCTTTTTGGCATCGCCGCCAAAATTCATCTTTGATTCACGCCGCTCACGCACGCCTTTGGCATACGTGGTGTTTTCGGTCGTCATACCTCCGATCGTGGTTTGTTGGGAAATTTTGTAATCCGCAAAAGTTGGTAATGCGTTGACTGCTAAGATCAAAAAAACTGAAATTACTCGATTCATAATTGATAAAACGCCCGTAAAATTTCTTCTCTATACATAAACGCGGAAGTTTTGGTAAAATTTTTCAAGTCACCTCGAAAATATTTATGGCACAAGAAGTAACGCGGCTTTTACAGGATTGGCAAAGCGGGAAAAAAGAGGCGCTGGACGAGATTTTGCCGATCGTTTACGACGAACTGCGCCGCGTCGCGCGGAATCTTTTGCGGGAGGAATACGCCGAAACTCTGCCGACGACCGCGCTCGTTCACGAAGCCTATCTCAAATTGGTCAATCAGCATTCGGTTGATTGGGAAAATCGCGGACAGTTTTTTGCGATCGCCGCGCAGGCGATGCGGCGGATCCTGGTTGACCACGCCCGCGAGCGGCACGCGCAGAAACGCGACGGAATCAAGATCACGCTCGGCAACGCCGCGACGCTTTCCGTCCAGATGAATGAATCGCTGCTCGATCTCGATTTTGCGCTCGAAGAACTTTCCAAACTCGATGAATTGCAGGCGCGGATCGTTGAATTACGGTACTTTGCCGGACTGACCTTTGAAGAAACGGCGGCGGTCTTAAAAGTCTCGACGGCGGCGGTTTTCCGCGAATGGACGTTTGCGCGGGCGTGGCTTCATCGAAAAATTAACGGCGTCTGAAAAATTTCCGAGGAAAATCCGCGTTTTAAAGATAGAAGAGAAATGCAAAGATCTGAATGGTTAAAAATCAAGGAAACTTTTTATCAAGCGCTCGATTTGCCCGCCATCGAACGCGAAAAATTTCTGGCAACGCAGAATGATCTGGTGCGTTCGGAAGTCAGCGAACTGCTCGCTTCGCACGAAAAAGCCGAAGGGTTCATTGCCGACACTGCAGTCGTCGAATTCGGCTTGGACAGAGAAACACTCGTTGGCGAGCGGATCGGCGGTTACAAGCTGCTCGAAATGATCGGCGCGGGCGGCATGGGGAAGGTTTTTCGCGCCGAAAAAGAAGATGTCGGGAAGAATTTCGCCGTCAAACTTATCAAACGCGGAATGGACACCGAAGCGGTTTTGCGCCGTTTTATCCAGGAACGCCAAATCCTTTCACGGCTTGAACATCCGAATATCGCAAGGCTTCTGGACGGCGGCACGACTAATGACGGTTTGCCTTTTTTCGTGATGGAATATGTCGAAGGCTTGCCGGTAACGCGCTTTTGCGACCGGCATCAACTCGACACTAAAGAGCGCCTGAAATTGTTCCGGCAGATCTGTTCGGCGGTTGCATACGCGCATCAAAATCTGATCGTTCACCGCGATCTGAAACCGTCAAATATTTTGGTAACCGAAGGCGGAATCCCGAAATTGCTCGATTTTGGCATCGCGAAACTGCTCGATCCCGAAGGGCTTGAAGATACGGCGACGCAGGCAAGAATGTTCACGCCCGAGTACGCCTCCCCGGAACAATTGAACGGTTTGCCGATCACGACCGCTTCCGACGTTTACAGCCTCGGCGTGATCCTTTACGAACTTTTAAGCGGTCAGCGTCCTTTCAAATCAGATAAAAAAAGCTATCAGGAAATCGTCAAGCTGATCTTGACCGAAGAGCCAATGCGACCATCGTCAATAGTTAGCAGCCAATGGCCGGTAGTCGGAAATACGTCCAAAAACAAAAATGAAACTAAAAAATCCGAAATCCGAAATCCGAAATCCGAAATCCGAAATCTGAAAGGTGATCTCGACAATATTATTCTCAAATCTCTGCGCAAAGAACCCGATCGCCGTTACAATTCGGTGCAGGAATTCTCCGAAGATATTCGCCGGCATTTGACGGGTTTGCCCGTCACGGCAACTGCCGATACTTTCTTTTACCGATTCTCGAAATTTGTCCAAAGGCATCGGCAAGGGATGGTTGTCGGTTCTCTGACGGCGATCATTATTTTGACCGTTTCGGGTTTTGGCGTCTGGCAGGGAATTGCCGCAAATCGTGAACGCCAAAAAGCTGAAAAACGTGTGACGGAAATCCGCGATGTTGCCAAATCTTTAATGAACGAAACAAATGCTTCGCTCGCGAAAATTCCCGGCAACGTCGCCGTCCAAAAAGCCCTCGCGGAAAAAAGCGTCGCGCTGCTCGATTCATTGGCGAGCGGCGAAACAATTGACGCGGCGCTGATGAAGGAACTCGCCGAGTCTTACACAAAACTTGCGGACATTCAGATCAGGTCGTTTCGTGAATTTGATAAAGCGATCGAAAATCTTGAAAAATCCGGGGCGATCTACCGAAGAATTCTGCAAAACGATCCGACCAATGCCGATGTGCGGCGCAAGATTTATGCAGCTCAAATGCGTCATATCGAAGCATTGCACAACACGAACCGCCGTGAAGAAATGTTTCAGATCGGTTTGGCGGCGGTCGAAAATCGGCGGGAAATAATTCGTCTTGAACCTGAAAATCCGTCGAATTATGCAAATCTCGCGGCAATGCACGGCTGGTTTGGCGACAAAGATCTTTTGTTCGGCCGCAAAGATGAAGCAGTCGTAAATTATCGGAAAGGCGTCGAAATTATTGACCAGGCGATCGAAAAGCAAGCACTGATCAATGATTCGGCAGAAGCGAAAGCCGAATTGGCGAGGTTGTATTTTATCAAAGGTTGGTTGACCAAAGGCACGGGCGAAACGGCTAAAGCGGTCGGGATTTTCGGGGAATCTTCGGAGATTGCCAAGCAGATTTTTGCGGAGAACGCGGCGGTTGTCGGCAATTTCCGAAGAGTTGTCGGCAGCTTTGAAGAAATTGCTCTCATTTATGAAAAACGAAACGATTTTCAATCGGCTTTGGCGGCATATTTGACCGCCCGAAATTTAGTGGACGAGGGTTTGAAAAAACGCGAGATTCCTGAATATGGCGATCTGCTTTATTTCAAATGTTTCTACACGGTTTTTGCCGGAAAGATGTCCGCCAAACTGGGAAAAAAAGAAGAAGCCCGGAAGTATTTTACCGAAGGTCAAGCACTTTGTTGGCAAAATATCAAACAGGACGAAAATGATTCGGGAAACATCTTTGAAAGCCAGCCTTATTTCTTTGAAATTGCCGATTTTTATGTTGCTTCAAACGAAAAAGAAAAAGCGATCGGGCAACTAGTTGAATTATCGGGAAAATTGCAGAATGTGCTTGACAAAAACCGGACGGATTTAACGGCGGCATTTTCGTTAGCGGAAACTTTTGAAAAGATCGGCGACATAGATGGCGGGAAATCACGCGCATTTTTCGAAAAATCCGTCAAGATCTGGCGCGATTACAGTGCGGAAAATGTGCTATTGCCCGAAGAACTCGAAAAGTTGAATCAGGTGACGGCAAAGCTCGAAAAGCTGAAAAAATAAAAAAGACCGGACAATTTATCCGGTCCGTATCTTTGTTGAGGTTGAACAAATCAGCGATATTGTTCTTTGCCGACGATCAGATTATTTTTGACGCTGAAAACGCCGCTCACGCCGTTTGCCAGAATGTTGGCAAGATTGTAATCGCCGCGGTTGGAGACATAGCCTTCGAGCGTCACGCGGCCATTTTCGACGATGATTCTCATTGACGGGTTCGGCTCCTGCAAATAGCGGTAAAGACTTCCGCCGTTCCGGTAAAACGAGCGGGCTGTTTGCTCACGGATCGAATTGTCAAAATTCGACATCGGCAAGATTTCAATTTCATTGACAACCGTTCCGACGCCGTCAATGTCTTTGATCCATCGTTCGGCATCTTTTTTGTTACGGGCATTCGCTACTTTTCCCGACAACGTTACTTTGTTACCGTCAACCTGAAACGCAATATGGTCGAAAACGCCGTAATAAGGGAGTTTAAGAAGTTCCTTGAAGACCTTTCGTTCGAGACCGTTTTGTGCCGCATTAACGGTTTGTGCCGTAGTGTCAATCGCCAAAACCGACAAAAAGGCAAATGATAAAATTAATAGATTTCTTAGGTATCTCATCCTTTTACTCCTCCAGCAAATGTTAAATATCAAAACTTGTTTACAATCGTGTGATGTCGGAAGAGTCGAAAACGGTTGCCAAATGATTACAAAAAAGTATGGTTTATAATTTTGAATTTAATTGGCGCAAGGCTTCATACAGTACGATCCCGACGCTGTTTGCCAGATTCAGACTGCGGACATTCTCGTTCGGCATCGGAATTGTCAGACATCGTTCCCGGTTAGCTTCGAGCAAATCTTCGGGTAAACCGCGTGTTTCGCGTCCGAAGATCAGGCAATCGCCTTTCATAAATTGCCAATCGGTGTAAGGGCGTTTCGTTTTTGTCGTAAAATAAAGAAACCGCGAATCGGGCAACGCCTTGTAAAGTCTGTCGAGATCAATATGGCGATGCAGTCGAACTTCGTTCCAATAATCGAGTCCGGCGCGTTTCAGCGTGCGGTCGTCCATCCGAAAACCGGTCGCGCCGACAATATGCAGATCCGTCAAGGTCGCCGCGCAAAGACGCGCGATATTTCCGGTGTTCGGCGGAATTTCAGGTTCGACGAGCGCAATATGAAGCATATCTTAAAAGTAAAAAGTAAATGGTAAAAAGTAAAATCCGAAAGTTGGAACCTGAAACGTGAATCGTTGAATGACGGTGCATCTTTTTGGAGAGGATTTTCATCAATAACTTTAGTTTTAATGTGTAAAGTTGTGCCGAATCGAGAGGATTATGTTACAATCCGCATTTAGTCTGCCAAAACCGAGCAAATATTTAAGGAGAAATTTTAGTGTTTTTGAGTTTTAGAACCATCATTTTGTTCACTTTTTTGATTTTGACAAGCGCCTTTCTCGGTGTTGCTCAGAATGTTACTGTCAGCAAGGAAAAGCCGTCTAAAAAGGAAGAAAAACCGAAACAGCAAACCGCCGATTTGACCAAATCGGCGACAGCCGAACAGGTTGCCGAATCAACGATCTTTATCTATGGCGGTCTGCT
>JANLTD010001096.1:0-3815 GCA_031362765.1 Acidobacteriota bacterium
CGTTCGATGAGCATTCGCGAAACATTTCCGCCGCCGTTGGCGCGGACGTCAACGACCAAGCCTTCTTTATCCAGTTGCGGATAATACCATTTGATAAATTCGCGGATTCCCGCGCCCATATCCGGAATATGGATATAGCCGACGCGTCCGTTCGTCATATCAGAGACTCGCTTGCGGTTTGCCGTGATCCATTCGAGATAAATCAGACTGCTTTCGTCCGTGACCGGGCGATAGGAAATCTGCCTTGCGCCTGTCAGGCTTGGTGTTGAATTAACGGTCAGTAGCACGGACGCATCGGCTTTGTTTCGCAGGTATTGATAAATGTCCTTATCAGCGGTGACATCTTCACCATTGATCTGCAAAATGTAATCGCCGATCTTCACGTTGACACCGACTTCCCGAAGCGGCGAACGGTAAATGTCTTCTTCGTTTTCGCCTTCAAAGATCTTTGAAATTTTATAACGATTGGCTGATTTATCAACCTCGAATCGTGCACCGGGAAGTGCGACGCGGGCGCGCGGCGGATTATTGAAATCGCCGCCGTCGATGTATGCGTGTTGGACGGTAAGTTCCGAGATCATTTCCGAGATCACATAATTCAGATCCGAACGATGCGCGACGTAAGGCAACCACGTTTTATACTGTTCGCGCAATTTTACCCAATCGTAGCCGTGCATATTCGGCACATAAAACCAATCGCGGTAACGCCGCCAGACTTCGTTAAAAATCTGATTCCATTCGTCGACAGGTTTGATCTCCGTCACAAGTCCGGCAGTTGAAACCTGTTTTTTCGAGTTCACGCCCTGCGGCGTGGCATCCATTATCGAGAACGACGCGCCTTGTCCGGCGATCAGTTTCGAGCCGTCCGCTGAGAGCGAATAAGTATTGATGCCTTCGCCGAGCGTCGTTTCCTTGCGGTCTCTGAATGAAAAGATCCGCAGCGTGTTCGGACGATCAGAACCCCGGCCGTAATAAAACGGCGCTCCGACAAAATAGATCAGATGTCCCGTTTTTGCCGTCAAACCGCCGTAATTTTCCGCCGGCAGCGGAACTTTCGTGACACGCGCCGTGATTGAATCAAAATCAATCGTTTCGCTCTTTTGGGAAGGAGCGGTTTTGACGGTCGTGTCCGTGCCCGGAGTCGTTTGGTTTTCGGATTTCGGTTTGTCGTCGGTCGGCTGCGGCGTGATCGCGACTTCGTCCGATTCGGGCGGAAACGGGTTTTTGACGTCTTTTCGCAAAGCCAGCGCGTAAACAAGCGTCGAACGATTGCTTGCGTAATTGAATTCGATGCCGGAGATCTGCGGCGCAAATTCGCGGTCGCTCAGGTAATAAAGATAATCGCCCGAAGGGTCGAAAACCGGATTGTATGCATTGAACATCGGGTCGGTGACGCGGTTTAGTTTCGCGTTGCTGACATCGAATACGTAAACCGAATTGAAACCTCCGTTATTCGACGCGGGTTTGTCGGTCATACTAAATGCCAGATAGTTTCCCTTCGGCGACCATTCGTAATCGTTGATCTGCCCATTCGGCGCGTCAACGATCTGCTTCAGACTTTTGTCAGCCAGAGTCAGAATAAAGATCTTTCCGTCCTTATCTGAAAATGCGATTCGTTTGCCGTCGCCCGACCATTCGGGCGCGTAGCGTTGTGCGTTTCCGCCCGAAGTCATCTGGACGGCTTCGGAAAGTCCGTCCTGCCCTTCGATCCAGACCTCGTCTTCGCCGCTGCGGTCGGAAATATAAGCGATGCGCGAACCGTCGGGCGACCAACGAGGGAATTTGTCGTGTGCGTTTGAAGAATGCGTCAAATTTCGCGTTCCGCCTTTTTCCACAGGTGTGGAAAAAATATCGCCGCGTGCTCCGAAAAGAACTCGTTCGCCTTTCGGAGCAAGCGCGACGCTTTCCAAAACCTGCGCCGCATTGACGTTGCGCGGACGTTTATAAACTCCGTCGTCGGGAACGTTGATGTTGAGTTTGTTTGATTTACCGGCTTTCGTGTCGAAAATTTCGAGCTCGCCGTTGCGTTCGTACACGATTCTCGCGTTATCGTCGGAACTTGCCCAACGCACTTCCCAATCTTTAAAGGTTGTTGCCGCCGTGGTTTTTCCGTTTCCGACATCGTAGCTGTAAAGATTAAATTTTCCGTCTTTGTCGGAATTAAAGAAGATCTTATCGCCGATCCACATCGCGTCGCGCCACGGACGCGTGCCTGCGGAGATCTTTTTCGCGTCGTTCGTTGCCAGATCGTAAATATAAAGCGTGTTTGCCTGTCCGCCGCCGTAGCGTTTTTCCGAGCGGAAATCACGCGTTCGCGGTGAATAGACCATTCGTGTACCGTCCGGCGAAAAATCTCCCGAACCGGCTTCGGGCATCGGCAAGGCTTCGGCTGTTCCGCCGTTCACGGAAACTTTATAAAGCCGGCTGACGGGCAGCGTCCACGAATCGCGCTGCGAGCGAAAAACGACCGATTGACCGTCGTTGCTCCATCCCGTCACTTGATTATCATAGCCCCAACGCGGAGCAAAAGGTCCTTTCGCGGGATAAAATGTCAGCTGTTTCGGTTCGCCGCCTGCGGAAGAAACAACATAAACCTGTTCGTCGCCGTCATATTGTCCGGTAAAAGCGATCCATTTGCCGTCGGGCGAAAATTTGGCGAAAAGTTCCATTCCGGGATGTGCGGTCAGGCGTGTCGCGCCGCCGCCACTTGCCGAAGCAAGCCACAAATCGCTTGCGTAGGTGAAAACAACGCGAGTATCCGAGATGTCCGGAAACCGTAAAAGTTTGGTTTGCGCTAAAATCGGCAAGGTGAATAAAAAGATTACGAGCGAAACGAGAGCAAAAAGTTTTGCAAACATTGAAATTCCTCCGAACAAGTTTTTGATAGAATTAACGAAAATTTAAAGATAAAAGTAGCGTTATCGGCTCTTAAACGCAAATACGCGCAGAAGAGTTTCAACTCGGATCTGCGCGTCTTTTAATAGATGTGCAAAAAACTTATTCGACGTCCGGTTCTTCAAAAACTAATTGCTCCAAAACCCGGCGGGCTTCTTCCGATTCGTATTCAAAGGCTTTTTGTTCGAGCGCGAGCCGCGCAATGTCTTCATAGATCGGGTCGTCAAGTGACGGCACAATTTCATCGACCGGCATCAGCACAATGGTTTCCATGGCAATCGCCCGAATCGCCGGATTGGTTGTTTGACGCGCGATCTCGCACATTTCACTGACCGAAAATCTTTCCGTCAGCAAATCCGCGAGACGATCAATTTCATTATAATCCCTGCGGGCCAGTGCACGTTCGGTAAGCTGTATAAAAACTTCCGCTGATTCGGTTTGCGCCTCGAGAACCAAAATACAGGTTTCTGCCAGTTGCCGGATCTCGCCTAATTGTTGAGGGTTGTTTTTAACGTCCGCATCTTTGACCTGTTCGTCCAGGGCGGTCAGCAAACGGCTCAGTTCCCAATCCGATTGAGGATCGTAAGAGAATTTTTGGGTTGGAATGTTAACGGCATTTCCGCTTTTTGCCTGAAATGCGCCAACCAACATTTTTTTTGTGCCGGCGCGCAAGCCTTCCCAAACACTTTCAACCCGCGCACCGAAATCTTTAATCATCATTATTTCAACAAAATTTAGTTTGCGCCTGACGCGTCTGCTTGTCAAGCAATATTTAGAAGCGAGAAAATCTGCAGCGGATCTCAATGCCTCTGCGGGAAATTACTTAGGAACGTGTAAAAAATAACTTATAACGATATAAATAAAAAACTAACGGTTCAGGGTCGGGCTACGGCCCCGACGATTCGCGAGAGTCGGGCCGT
>JANLTD010001121.1:0-1872 GCA_031362765.1 Acidobacteriota bacterium
GCCATCACGAGAAAATCAGCCGCAACGGCGATGTCGAGCCGCTTCATCAGCCGGATATATTCAAGATATTTTTCGGTGATGCGGGCGATAGGAATGTCGAAAATATTCGCCTGTTCCTGTTTGATCAGATAAAGCAGAAGATCGAGCGGACCGGCAAATTTACCGAGCGTGAGCCGCAATTCATCGCGCGATTCACGGACGAGATGCGGTTGTTCATTGAAAAAATCAAAACTGAGTTGTTCGGATTGCTGTTCCATAAAATAAGTTCCGGGTTCCAAGTTCCAAGTTGTTTTTGCTTTTTGACTTAGAACTTTGAACTTGGAACTTGAAACTATCAAATATATTTTGTTTCGCGCAAGTAAATGATGTAATCAATTTTGGGCGGCGTAAAACCCGCTTCGCGCAAATTGAGCATAATATTTCCGCGATGGGTCGAAGAATGAATCGGAACGTGCGTCAGCAGTTCGCGGAAAGTATTCTCGCGCCAAACGCCCTCGCTTGTGCGGTAGCGCGCTGTCAGATCCAAACCTTCATCTTCAAACCGCCGCAGCAGTTTTTCGTATCGCTCGGCAGTTTCACGCGCCAGTGTGCCGCATTCTTCGAGGGAAAGATCCGGCCAAAAATCAAAGCCTTTCGAATCTTTGCCGTAAAGCCGCTCAAAATATTCCTGCTCGGTAATTAAGAGATGCGCGAGGATCTTGTGCGATCTTTCGACGTAATTTTCCTTGAGTGCGGTAATAATTCGGCGGTTCGCCCAATCATTGTAGGCGTATAGTTGTCGAAGGTGTTCAATTGTGTTCATTCGGTTTCGGCGTATTCGCGCAAATTTTCGAGCGCAACGTGTTCGAGAGCATTGGCGTGACAAGCTTCTAAGATCACTTGCGGCGCAACGCCGTTTTCAAACGCCTCGCGCCAACGCAAAACGCACAAACACCATTTGTCGCCGCCGACCAGTCCGGGAAAATTAAATTCCGGGCGCGGCGTGATCAAATCATTTCCCGCCGCGCGCGAAAATTCGAGAAATTCATCCGTCACGCGTACGCAAACCGTGTGTCGGCCGGTGTCTTGTTCGTTCGTTTTGCAAAAACCGTCGCGAAAATACCCTGTTAAAGGCTTTAGGCAACAACATTTCAACTCGCCGCCGAGAACATTTTTCGGTTTCGGCTTAAATCCGTTTCCATTGGTTAAACTCATATTTTATTTACCGATCTTATCAATTCCAAACCTTTTTCGATCGGCCGGGCAAGCACCGCACGCCTCCCGATCTCGATGATCGGACGCTGAAGCAGGCTTGGATTTTCGATGATTGCCCTGATAATTTCATCGGGCGGAGTTTCCGCCGATAAATTCAAGTCCTTAAATACTTTATCGCCTTTGCGCAGCACCTCGAACGGCGAAAGATTTGCTTTTTTGAGCAGTTCGCGAAGCTTACTTTCCGAAAGTACGTCATTAAAATAATTGACCTTTTCAAAATCAATGTTGTTTTCACGAAACAACGCCGCCAAATTTCGGCAGGTCGTTCAGGTCGGTTTTTCGTAAACGGTAATTTTCATATTGGATTTGGGATTTGGGATTTGGGATTGATTCTTATAAATCCGCAATCCCAAATCCGAAATCCCAAATCATTTTACATCGCGTCGCCGCGCCGCGTTTCGATCAACTGTTCGTCGTCTTTGAGACAAAACATTTTCGATTTCGTCACAAACCGCACGCCCATCGGAATTTCGAGCGAGAAACTGGCGCCGCGTCCGGGCGTCACGTCAATCGTTAATTCCGTATGCTGCCACGTTTCAAACTGGTCTTTCGCGATATAGAAATCGCAGCCGTCAATCTGCCCGAGCCAAACGTCGGCGCGCCCCGTGATAAATTCGC
>JANLTD010000354.1:0-3312 GCA_031362765.1 Acidobacteriota bacterium
GAAAATTTTCGGGCGGAAGATCGGGCGCAAGCATCTGTGCAAGACGGCGAACGTGTTCGATCGCTTCCGTGTTTTGATCAATTCCGAAAACCAGGAAACCGCTGCGGAGAAAATAAACGAGATTACGCCCGCCGCCGCATCCGGCATCGAGAATGCGCATTTCGGGCGAGAAACGATTTTTCAGAAATTGGTCGAACAAGTAAATATCAATGTCGCCAAAAATTTCGCTCACATTTATCATCGGTTAATTTTTACTTTTGCAGTCAATCCTGAAAATCAGCGCACACAAACGAAAAGATGACCGCGTCATGAAGTTTGCCGCCGATCACCAGCCGTTTCCGCAAAACGCCTTCGCGCACCGCGCCCGCTTTTTCTGCGGTTTTTTGGCTCGGCAGATTTTCAACTGCGACAAGAATTTCGAGGCGGTTGATTGTCAGATCTTCAAAAGCCGTTTTTGCGAGAAGCCGCGTTGCCGCGCTTGCCGTGCCTTGGTTTTGCTTTGACGTGCGGATCCAATAGCCGAGATTGTAAAATTTATGCTGATCGTTCGGCTGATTCAGCCCGACGACGCCGAGGAATTCATCCGTTTTTGCATCAAAGATCGCGAAGCCGAATTCCGTTTCGGTTTGCCAACTTTCTACAACGCTTTGGATAAAAGATTCGCTTTCGGCAATTGTGTAATCGTTGTGACACCACGGCATCCAGCGCGAAAATTCGCCGCCGTGCGATTCCGTTCCCGCTTCAAAAAGCAGCGGCGCAAAGGCTTTTTCGTATCGTTTGAGCGTGATGCGTTCGCCGTAAATTTCAGTCCGCATTTTCGGGAATCTCCGCTTTTTGCTTTTCTAATTCTTCGATTCGCGCTCGAAGTCGTGCAATTTCCGCGTCAATTTCTTCGCTTTCAGGTTTTTGCCGGCTGAGCCAGTGAAAGATCGGTGTCATGATCGTCAAAGCCGCGATGACGATTGATAAAACGCCGATAACTCTTGAAACAATGTCTGAATCGCTTTTGAAATTTCCCCAAATCAACACAATCAAAATCGTTGTCAGGACCCAAACCGAAACGTGAGCGGCGTAGCGCGACCAGATGAATTTCTTGTCGAGTTTGGCGATTGAAAGCAGAGAAATAAGCGAGCACGAAGCAGAAAGAAGCGTCACGGACATCAGCATTTTGACAAAATAATCATTTTGAATCGTGCCGTACCAAATCAAAATGATCCACAAAATCGCCGAAAGCATCGCAAAACCGATTCCGCAAAACGGCAAAATTCGTCCGCGCCCGGTTTCGAGAAACGCGCCGCACGCCAAACCTAAGATGCTGGTCACCGTGACGGTTAAAGCCGTCAGCAAAACCTTTGTTTCAAACTCGCCGAAATTGCCGAAAAGAATCACGCCGATGCCGAGAATCGCACTGAATGCGACTGACGCGATAAGCAGGTAAAGAAAGAATTTTTTGAGGTTCAGATTCTTCACTTAATCACCAAAATACAATAAGTTTCACGAAAAGCAAACTTTGGTTAGCGCAGCGCACAGTACAACTCTTGCAAATTCAGAAAAAACGGGCGCAGAGCAACCCTTCCAGACCTGTTAATGGTTTAATCAGGTCTTTTTTACCTTTAATTTTAGAAAAGATCAAAGAAAATCAATCAATTTACAGAAAATTTAAGGTCAGGAAGGGTTGCCCCGCGCCCGCTCAAGTTACATCAAGGATAATGTTCGGAAAATCTCTGACTTTGCAAGAGTCCTACAACGCACAGTTTCAAATCTCCAATCGCTCGCGCTTGATCTTCAAACCGTTCAGATTGCCGAGTGCCCCGAAGGCGATCTTTTCAGTTTGGAAAAATTCGCGGGCTAGTTCTTGGACTTCTTCAATCGTCACATCTTCAATTTTCTGCAAGGTTTCGCCGAGCGGAATCTGTCGGCCGTGGATCATTTCCAGATGTGCGAGTGTGCCGGCGCGCGTTGAAGAATCTTCCAAACCCAAAAGGATCGAGGCGACTGACTGCGCCTTTACTAATTCGAGTTCCTCGCCTGAAATACCGTGGCGGACGACCGCGCGCAATTCTTTGAGCGAAATATCCAGAACTTCTTCGGTCTGTTTCGGCGAAGTTCCCGCATAGATCGAGAACACACCGCAATCCTGATACAACGCCGCGCTCGCGCCGACCGAATATGCCAGACCTTTTTCCTCGCGCACTTTTTGCCAAAGTCGCGAAGAGGTTCCGCCGCCGAGCGCGTTTGTCAAAATGTCGGCGGCGTAACGCCGTTCGCTGTTTGCATCAACAAACGGCGTCGCGATGATCAGATGCGCTTGTTCGAGATTTTTATTTTTCTTAATAATTATCGGCGCGGCGATCTCGGGTTTTTGGTCTTTGGGTTTTGGGTTTTGGTCTTTGGCTTTTGCGCTGAAGAATTTCTCGGCGAGTTCGACGATTTGCGCGTGTTCGAGATTTCCCGCCGCCGCGATGATCAGGTTCGAAGCGTTGAAGGTTTCTTCGTGAAATTTTCGCGTCACTTTGTGGTTAAAAGATTTGACCGTGCGCGGCGTGCCGGCGATCGAGAGTCCGAGCGGATGACCGAGAAAAAGTTTTTCGTTGAAAAGCTCGCCCAAAATATCTTCGGGCGAATCGTCGGTCATCTTGATCTCTTCGATGATGACCTTTTGTTCGCGTTTTAATTCTTTTTCGTCAAAACGCGGATCGGTCAGCATATCGGCAAGCAAATCAAAGGCTTTGGCTAATTGATCGTCCACGACTTTCATCGCAAATCCGGTTTCTTCGTGCATCGTAAAAGCGTCGAGATTGCCGCCTAAACGATCGGTTTCGATCGCAATTTCGAGTGCCGAACGCCGCGCCGTTCCCTTAAAAACCGCGTGTTCGATAAAATGCGAGATTCCGTTTAATTCGGCGGGTTCGTGGCGTGCGCCTTTGCGGAAAAAAAATCCGAGCGTCACGCTGCGGACATCGGGCATTTTGTCGGTGAGAATTGTCAGACCGTTTTCAAATCTTGTCGTCTGTATGTTTTCTTTCATTGTGATAAAGCAAATTAACAATCTATCACGCGGGAAAGTAAAGACTCAACAAACAAAGTAAAAAGACGGTCAAAGACCGCCCTTAAACTAAGAAATCTAAGTTGCCAGTTATTAAAATTAAGATGATTTCAACGCAGAGAACTCCGAAGAACGCAGAGGAAAACAAAGAGAAATCGGCTGATTTTATTTTTGTTTTAATTATTATCCGTCATTACTGAGCGGTCTAAAAATTGCAATGGCTTTGAAAACTAAGAAAATCTGACTACGAAAGACACGAAAAAAAC
>JANLTD010001289.1:0-2538 GCA_031362765.1 Acidobacteriota bacterium
CTCGCCAAAGCCGAGATGGAACGTATGGCGCGTCTTTACAAAGAAATTTTAGATAGCGATAATCCTGACAAAAAAGACTCAAAAGATAACGTAAAGCTTGTGCAGACAAGCTACGGCGGAAAAATTTTGCCGCCGAATGTCGTGATCCCGCAAAAGCTCGAAGAACTCGGCGATGTCGGACCGTTTCCGGGTGGGATGGATTTGCAAACCCTGATCAAAGATCTGGCGCGCTCGCTTGATCTGAACGTGATCTTTGACGCCGAAACGTTCCGCACCGAGACGAAAATTAAGATCGAGCTGAAAAATGTGACGGCGGCAAGAGCCCTCGATTATATTTTCTTGCAACAGAATCTCTTTTTCCAAAAAGTCGGTCCGCGCACGATCGTGGTTGCCAATGCCAATCAGCGGCAGAAGTTTCAACAGCTTGTTCTGCGCACGTTTTATCTGTCAAATGCCAATCCGAAAGACGTTGCCAAAGTCATTCAGACCGCAATTCCGGCGCAGCCCGGCCGGACCCCGACGATCGTATTAACCGACGATGCGACAAACAGCTTAACGATTCGCGATACGCAGGAAAACATTCAATTGATGGGACAACTCATCAAATCGTTGGATAAAGACCGAGCGGAAGTGGTGATGGACGTGGCGATTTACGAGGTCAATAAATCAGATTTGCTGAAATTGGGAAATCAAATCGGTACAGAGGCGCAATTGACGAATTTGGGCGGAACGACGAGCGGCGTGGTCGGTCTTGGCGGTAACGAGATATTTGGAACGATCGGCCGAGTGTTAGGTTCTATTATTCCGACCGCAATCGGGGCGGGAATTGTCCTGCCGGCGGCGAATTTACAGGCTTTTCAAAGCAAAAACAATACAAAACTGCTGGCTTCGACCCAAATTCACGCTTTTAATAACGAAGATTCGTCAGCCCGTATTGGACAGCGCGTACCGGTTCGGACGGCGACCATCTCCAATGGTTCGAATAACGGTGGTGTTAATAATGGCGGTAACGGATTTCTGAGCGACGTGATCCAGTATGAGCAAGTTGGTCTGACCTTGAAATTCAAACCGCTTGTTTTCCCGAATCAGGATGTCCAGGTGGCAATGGAAATTGAATCAAAAGATGTTGTCACCTGTAATAACTCGAACCCGTGTTTCTCTGAGCGGATCATTAAAGGAACGGCGCGCGTTCAAAACAACAAAACGCTTCTTTTAGCCAGTGTTGCGCAAGATACCCAATCAAACGGACGACAAGGATTACCCTTACTCGGGTTGATCCCGATTTTAGGCAGACTCTTTACCTCGCCGACGAAAGATAACCGACAGGTTGATATTGTCATTGCCGTGACGCCGCGTGTCATTCGCGCACCTTCGATTTTGCCGGAAGACGAGATCGAACGAAACACGGGAAGCCTGGCTGTGCCGACCAGCGGTTCGCTTGAAGCGATGGTCATTCAGGAAGAGATTGAAGAACAGCTTGCCGTCGCACGCCGTTTGGGAAACAATACGGCCGTCCAGCTGCCCGACCAAAAAGTTCAGGATGCGCCGACATATGTTAAATCGGATCCGACGGAGAAAAATTCAAATCCTGAAACCACAACGACGGAGAACAAAGACTCGAATACCGAATCTTCGATCAACAATACGACATCGGCAAACATTCGTCCGATAGATGCGTCAAACCTCAAAACTTTGCAAGTCACGCCGACTTCCGACACGTCATCGGGGAGCATTTTGCCGAAACCAATGACCTTGCCGTTGATCGAAAACAACGATTCTAAACTGCTTGCACCGAAAGCCGAAGTGCAGTTTTTGCCGAATCTCCCGGAAATGAAAACGGGCGAAAAGACAAAGATCGCGATCCTGATAAAAAGCGCGACCGCATTTCGTTCGGCAGTTTTGGGCTTGAAATTCGATGCAAGCAAATTGGCGGTGCGGTCGGTCGGTTACGGAGATGTATTCGGCGGAGATTTAGCGGGCAAAGCAGCGACTCCGTTTTTGAATCAAAACGGCAAGATGTATGTTTCGCTCGCATCGTCAAAAGATACGGCGGAAAATGCGTCGGGAATTTTGGCGATCATCGAAGTCGAAGCCCTCGCCGACGGCAAACAAGAAATCGCCTTTGATGCCGATCTGATGACCGTAATGACGTATGACGGCCGGAGTTTTACGGTGAAGTATTAGAAGCGTTTTGAGTCCCGTCTTTAGCTGGCAAAAGCCGTTTAAGACCGAGACTCAAAACTTATTCAACAAGCAGTATGAAGTTGAAAAAATCGCAAATCGCAAATCGCAAATCGCAAATCGGTTTCACTTTGCTTGAATTGATCGTCACGCTTTCGGTGCTTTCGGTGCTTGTTTTGGGAACGATTCCGCTTGCGCAAAACGCGGTCAAACGCCAAAAGGAAATGCGTCTGCGAGAGAGTTTGCGGATCATGCGCAATGCGATTGACGAATTCAAACGCGATACGATCGGCGCGTGTCCGCAGGGCGCGGTCGTCACCGGAAACCCTGCGCAGCAAGGCGGAAATATTCCGGCTG
>JANLTD010001297.1:0-4428 GCA_031362765.1 Acidobacteriota bacterium
GTTTTTAGAATGGCGGCAAATTTCTTTTCCTTTTCGTTTGAAAGATTCGAGGTTTTCGCCGTTTATTCGCCTTTCGCAAAAAGTTCGATCGCTTAGATAATATTATGCTTGGTTACGTAATTATCGGTTAATTGAACGACATCGGGCGTCTCGTAATTGTTTAGATTTATCTGATTTTTGCGAAGTTCCGCACCAAAATCAACCGCATCCGGCACGGCAAATTTCAGATCGTAATTTTTGTTCTGATATTCATTGACGCCGATCGCCAATATTTGAAGTTTGCCTTTACGTTTGAGCGAATCCGAACCCATAACAAAAGCAGTTGTGTCATTTGATTTGACGTTTTCATCATTGAAAACATAGGCAGTTAGTTCATTAATATCTGCCGTAATTTCGATTATTGCTCTGCAAATTGCACGACGTGGTTCACCTTTTTCTGTTATTTGCTCGCAACCGCTCATTTTATCAAAAATGTTGCCTTGCCAATGTTTGACAAGAGAATTGTTACGGAACAGTCGCAAATCTTGTGCGCCACTTGTTTCAGGTTGATTAACTTTACTCTTTGTTTGATTGCTTTCAGTTACTTCGACAGCAACCTTAATTTCGTTTTGTTCTAGTAAAATGGGCAATACATCATAGTCACAATATTCAACATTTGTTAATTTCTCGTCGTTAACAGTTACAATTCTTACATCAGGTTGGCGAATATCAACTTCAGAAAGGTTTCTTTCGGGCGGTTTTGGCGGTTTATTCTTCATTATCTCATGCAAAAGTCCGGGATAATAAAACTCTTTAAAAAAAGCCTCGACCACAGCGTATTTGAAAGTATTATTATCAAATCTCCAGATAAGTTGCTTCCACGCACTCTGCGAACCGTCAAAATAACCTTCGGGTGTTGTTACCAACCAATCATTTTCGTAGAGGGAAATAAAACTTCCGACTTCCTTTTTTTTTCGACAGTCTATTATATTAATTTTGTCCCGAAATGAAGCCAAAAGTAATTCTGAGTCTGATTTTTTTATGATGTTTGGGAGTTCGATTAATTCTGTTTTTAGTTGTGTTTCTTTCCCGGTTACCGCATCAAATGACTTAATTTCGCTATAACTTGAACTAAAAATTGTTTTGCCGTCTTGAGAAAATTTAATTTCATCAACCGCTCCCAAACCAAATGCTTCAATATTGAACAACAATTTTCCGGTTGAAATATCCCATATATTAATTTCCCCGACACTACCAATAGCTAATTTGTTCCCGTCAGGACTGAAAGCCAGAGAGAAAATAGGAAGCGATTTTACAGTTCGCAAATCCGGCATTAATTGTTTGTAAACTTCTGGTATTTTTTGAAATGATTTCGCGATTAATTGTTGATTTTTCCCACTGAAAGAGAAATCAATATTTCTCAAAACACCTCCGGTTGTAGTATTCCGGACTTTAACATTCCCGCCGATATCGCCACTTGCTAAAAGATTATTTGAGCTAAATGTAATCTTAGTCACAACTGATTGTACTAAAAACTTTCGTAATAGAATTTTTCTTTTGATGTCCCATAACTTTAATTCCTTATTTGAACCGCTCGCTAAAATTTGACTGTTTTCACTAAAAGCAAGCGCAAAGATACTTGAGTTATGTGCGTTAAATGAGTGAACAAGTTGATTAGATGTTGTATCCCAAATTTTTATTGAACTGATAGTATTACCTTCTATACCTTCTTCACCAGTCGCCAGTAACTCGCCGTTGGGGCTAAACACAATTGACTTTACAGGATATTCATGTCCAGCGAGAGTTATAGGTTCTTGTTCTTTATCAAAGTTCCAAACTTTTATGTCATACCCTTTGGAAAACGCTAATAAATTCTTTTTTTGATTGTACGAAAAGGTGTTGATAATCTCAGAACCTCCCTGAAGAGTTCTGATTTCTTCTCCGAGATTTGTATCCCATAATTTAATCGAAGCATAAGTTGCCGCCGCCATGGAATTATCAATCGGATTATAAACAATTGAGGAAATTCCCCCAGCGTGCTTTTCTAAAACGTGTTTTTTTTCCCATGTTTCCGTATCCCAAAGAGTAACTGAACCACCCTCTTCTTGCGCATCACTTCCCGTTGCTAAAAATTTCCCGTCAGGACTGAAACTGACAGCTATGCCTTCAAGATTCTTTATTGGATTTCCAGTATTAATATTCCATACTTTTATTTTTCCGTCCCATGTAGCTGCGGCAAGCACATTTCCATCAGGACTAAACGAAACCGACCAAATCCAATTAGATAGTCCTAATAAGTTTCGTAATTCTTTTCCGGTATTAATATTCCAAATTTTTACTTGAGACTTATCTAATCCCAGAATGTCGCCGCTCACACCTGCGAGCAATTCACCGTCAGAACTTAAAGCTATTGAGCTGACATTAGGAAAAGGAATTGTTCGGATGGCTTTTTTTGTTTCTAAATTCCAAAACATTATTTCATCGCTTTGATTTGTTATGTATGTTTTATGAGTTGTTATCAATATTTTTCCGTCTGAACTAAACAGAACTTTTTCAGTATTCGATGGACTGTTTTCTATCAATGATACTTTTTCACCGGTGCCGACATTCCAACTTAAAACTCCTCCGTTCCCACCGCTAACTAAAGTTTTTCCGTCAGGACTAAAAGCAACTGAAACAAATGTATCAGCTTTCGAAAAATATGTTGAAGAAATGGTGTCTTCACTTTCCCTACTGAAACTCCTCAATTCAAATCCGGTTTTTACATCCCATAATTTTATTATTCTGTCTAGCCCCGCGCTCGCCAGGGTTTTTCCGTCTGGACTAAAAGCAATCGAATAGACAACTTTGGGATGTCCCAATTGCTCAATCAATTCTGGGGGGTGCTCTTGTGCGGTTGCGTCCATAGGGAACAGACCAAACGTTAATATTAAAACGACTATTTTGATTGTTCTCATTTGTGCTTTCTCCTTTTTGACAAAAACCTATGTAACTTTTTGAGATTTAGATATATAAAATAATCACTGCAATTCATTTATTGAGTTGAAGTTTCATACCATTTCATACAGTCATTTGTCATTTTATTTTGTGTGTTTTTATCGGACTAATTCTTAAACCCACGCGTCTTTTTAGAAAATCGAACAGTTGTCGGGCGCGTATTCGAGGTTTGGGGAATGTAGATATTTGCGCCTTCGGTCAGCAATTTTGAAATCTGCAAATTGATTTGTTTATCGCCGATCATTTTGGAATGTTCGAGGTCGAATTTGTCGAGATTGACGTAGTAAATGGCATCGCTTTCGACCGTTTCCGCGCTCCACAGCGGGACTGTGCCGTCGCCTTCGGTCGTCAAGCCGAAAGTTACTTTGCCGCCGCTTTCGCGGATGTTTTCGAGCGTCGAAACACCGTAGCCGACGATGTTGAAAACCTTGACATTGGCAGGTTTTTTCCAATTGTCGAGCGTTTCGTGAAATTGGGTGACATCGCGGTCTATCATTTCGTTGTTCAGACGATCGATCAGCATCGCTTCGTCGCCCGGCATAACGTCGATTTTCGCATCCAACGGACATTTTTTCTCGATGCCGTTTTTTAAGTTAAAGAGAGTTTGGTCAAACCCGAGCAAACCGCGAATCTGATTGTTGTCAAGATCGTCGTCGTCAAAAAAATAACCGCTTTTGGCCGCTTCAAAATAGCGTCTGCCAGGCAAGAGATTATACATTCCGGGAAAATTATGGGCGGCGCGTTTGAGCTTGCAAGCGTCAATCAACGGGACACCCAAATCGTCGCCGTAGCGCAGCGCCTTTAACGCTTTCGGCGCGCCAAGATGCGGCGTCCCGACAAAGATCAGATTTCGCACATTGGCAGCATTTGCTTTAGTCATCAAATACGCTTTGGCAACCAGACCGCCCATACTGTGTCCGACAATATCAACCTGGTCGGACTGTGTATCGCTTTTGATTTTCTCGATAAACTCGCCGAGTTTGGCGGCATTATCAATGACGGAGTAGCGAAAATCGTAGGCAAATTCAAAAAGCGTGGTTTTCAATTGATAGTTCTGCTCTTTGACCAGAAAATTCGACAAATTGGTAATATCTTTGCCCGGGATTTCATAAAAACCATTGGCAACGATTGTTTTTGATAAAGTATCGGCACGCGGTTTGCCTTTGCTGTCAAATTGCAGATTTTGCGGACTGCCGGGAAATCCTTTCAAAACATCATTCGGAAAACCGCCGTTACCAACCAAACCTTTCGATGACGGCTGGCGCAGATCCGACCCGCCGATGCCGTGAATCAAAATTACCGGAACTTTCGGCTTGGTTTGATTTTTTACTTGCCCTAAAATCGAGCCGACGCTGATTAAAGTTAAAATAATTGAAAACGCTAAAATTTGTATTTTTTTCATAGTTTTTTCCTCGGGAGCGCAAAAGCTGGGAGCGCAGGCAGCCTTGCCTG
>JANLTD010001301.1:0-4882 GCA_031362765.1 Acidobacteriota bacterium
TTAATGTGACACTTATGTAAACATGTCGTTTGAGGCGAATAGGAGCCTGTTTTCGATCATCATGTCTCTTTTTGAAAATTTTTTTCAAAAATTCTTGACATTTCTAAAATCCTTCATAACTTTGTGGCCCGTTCTTCGAAATATGTCTCGTTCGTCTAGGGGTTAGGACACTAGATTTTCATTCTGGTAACAGGGGTTCAATTCCCCTACGAGATACTGACACAGGAAAGACCAAGAAGCTTCGGCTTCTTGGTCCTACGGGTCGGTATCGCGTCGCCATGGTTGGCACCACTACACAGTGGATGAGACATAAGGAGAATTTCAAACGCCCGGCAGGCTTCACAGCGTCGGGCGTTTTTTTTTGTGGGTGATATTGACAGACAAAAAGAACTCGAAAGAATTAAAAATGACGGTTTTGAAATTGTTGAAACTAAGCGGAGCTTCGAAATAGATTTATCGCTTGAAAACGTCAGGAACACACAATTGTATCGAACTCTTTTGCATGAAATCGGACATTATGTTCAGTATTGCGAAGATGAAGAAAAATTTGATCGTCTCCCAAGTTGTGAAAAAGAAGTTTTTGCTCATAATTTTGCTGCTAAAATGAAAATCGAACTTGAGCAGAAAGGTTTAATTCCATTTCCACGACAGTTTTTCGATGAAAGTTTCACTCAGAACGGGCTTGATTCTACTAATTTTTTAGAAAACACAAATGACCGTTGAAGAGATCATCAAAAAACTCGAAGCGCTCGAAAACCCGGAAAACATCGCCGGAATGGCGCGGTTCGGAATCGTTACGAAAAAGGCGTTCGGCGTTTCGGCGCCGGTTTTGAAAGCGCTTGCCAAAGAGGTCAAAAAACAAGCCGAAGACCGCCATCATTTAGCTTTGCAGCTTTGGGAAACCGGTATTCACGAAGCCCGCGCCGTGGCTTATTTGATTGACGATCCGAAGCAAGTGACCGAAGCGCAGATGGATTCGTGGGCCATGGATTTTGACAATTGGGCGATTTGCGACGGAACTTGCGGGCATCTTTTTTGCCGCACCGAGTTCGCTTACCGTAAGGTTTTTGAATGGTCGGCGCGCGACGAAGAATTTATAAAGCGCGCCGGAATTGTCCTGATCGCGTGGCTCGCCGTTCACGATAAAAAAGCTGATGATGGACGCATCGCGCAGTTTTTGCCGCTGCTCGAAACACACGCTGACGACGAACGGAATTTTGTCAAAAAAGCGGTCAATTGGTCGCTCCGGCAAATCGGAAAACGCAATGCGAACCTAAACAAACTCGCCCTCGAAACTGCTGAACAAATAATGGCGCGAGGCACAAAAGCCGCGCGCTGGATCGCGGCGGACGCTTTGCGCGAATTGAATAATGAAAAGACGCGCGCAAGATTAACGAAAAAATCATCTGGCGATAAAACGGTTTCTTAATTTTTCGTAATTGATTAGGTCTTTGGGTTTTGGTTTTTGAAAGAATTTGCCGAATTGGTGTTGAATTTCTCACCGAGCCGCATATGTTTCCGCGCATCTTGATCGAAAATCATTGGGTTTCCATTGAATAAAACCAAAGACCAAAAGCCAAAGACCTAATCAGATACAATTTTTCACCGAATGATCTATCAGCGCGAAAAATCTCTGTTTGTAGGTGTCTGAAATTGGAATGATCCGGTCTTTGATCTTGATCCGGTCTTTTTCGATCGGATCAATTGTTGCGAGCGCAACCATATATGATTTATGGACAAATTTCAGCGACCGTAAGAAAATTCCAACTTATGCGATTTTCTTATGACCTTAAATTCGCTAAAGTATTTTAAGGAAGACAATTCCATAATTAATAAAAGAAAATAACAGGAGAAATATAATAATGTTTAGTAAAAAAATAGTTTGGTTGGTAGTTTTGTTGGCCGCGGTCAGTCTCAGCGCGGCCTGTGACCAGGCGGATGAAGCCAATAAATTTGTTGATGAGGCGAATGCTTTGATTGATAAAGCCAAGGCAAATAACGCTAAGATAAGTAGCTTAACAGGCGAAGTGTTGGGCGAAAAATTTGCTAAAGCCGAAGATACCGCAGCATTTGTGGCTGACAACAAAGCAAAATTTGACGAGTTGATAAGTTTGGATGAACAAAATGAAAAAAGCATGAACGAAGCATCAGCAAAATTTGAACAGGTATCGAAAGTCAAAGTTAATGAAAAGTTCAAAGAATATGTTGGTGTAAAAGCTCAGGAACTGAAGAAAAGAGCCGAGATCTATAAAGGCGATGCAGCACTTTATAAAGCTATTTTAGCTGAGAAAGATGTCGAAAAAATTGGCAAACTACTTGAAGAATCCACCAAGAAAACTGACGGATTATTAAAGGAAGCCGATGAATTGAAAGCCAAATCCGAAAAGATCATGAAAGACAATCCCACGGTTTTCAAACAATAAGACGATAAGAAAAATAAGGTAATTCTGTACTTTTACCCCAAAGCACTTTTCACCGTCGGAGAATGATATTTCACACAAAAGATCTACTGTTTTCAAACTAGACCGAAATTTCATTCTCCGCCAAAAATCTGACGAATCAATTTCACTATCCTGATGTTGGGTGCAGATTTAGAAACGGCAATTTCAATTCATGATCCGGTGTGATTTCGAGCGCGAGCGGCTCGTCTTCGATAATGACGCAGTTAATTTTCATAGACCGTTAATTTTACTTTGTAAATTCCTTCATTGTCAGCAATCTCGAGCAAATGCTTTTCAGGATATAACAATACGGCGCGATGTTGTTTTTTGAGCAAACCCAAAATTAATTTCGGTGTTGTTTTTCCTGCGCCGTTTGGCGTCCGAAAACCGTCGATCGATCCCTCGGTCACTTCCAGATTCACACGGTCTAAGGCAGTTTCGTCTTCCGAAAATTTATGCGTCAGATCTATTGTTTCGATACAATTCTTGGTCATCGAAAATAATCATAAACACAAAATTCCGAGAAAGATAATCTGCGGGAAATCAATTCTGCAAGTCGTCAATACTGTTCGGCAACCCGTTTGTTTTGTTCGGTCAATTTTTCTAAGACGCTGTTTGAGACAAAGAATTGGGACGCGGACGAACCGAGGATGCAGATGGATTTTCGCAGATTGTTTTATTATGATCCGCAGTAATCAGCGTTCGTCGACGTAATATTTTTCGATTTTTTTCAATTTTGACCTTTCAAACCGATTCTAAAGAAAATTGCGTAGGCAGAAAGCAGTTTTTAACGGCTTGTATATATTTCCCAAACAAGCTAAGTTTAATGCAAGGTGCCAACCCTGGATAGGCAATGCCTATCTGACAAGCCGGCGCGAGGTAATTTATTATTTTGCGCCGCTTGTTTTTTGCATTTGCGCCGAAATTCGCGGAAGAAATTCGTTTCCTAAATTTGCAACAATCCTTTTTCGCATTCAAAATAAAGCTTTCAAATTCTTTACAAATATCGATCTTTGCCTGATTTTCTTATGGATCCAATTTTGCCAAATTCAACGATCGGCGTTTTCGGCAGCGGACAGCTCGGGCGGATGTTTGCCGTCGAAGCCCGAAAAATGGGCTATCGCGTTCACACATTTTCGCCAGCGAGCGACACGCCGACGGGACAGGTTGCCGATTTTGAACTCGAAGCCGAATACGCGGATTTAGAAAAGGTTCGAGATTTTGCGCGAAAGGTGGATGTCGTCACGTTTGAATTTGAAAATGTGCCTTCGGAAACTATTGAAACGGCTTCGCAATTTGTCGGGGTTTTTCCGCGCGGAGAAGTTTTGTATATTTCGCAAAACCGTCTGCGTGAAAAGACCTTTCTTGCCGCCAACGGTTTTCCGCACACGCCTTTTCGTCACGTTAAAACTCCGGAAGATCTGCAAAAAGCTGTTTCGGAAATCGGCTTGCCGGGCATTTTAAAAACCGCCGGCTTTGGTTATGACGGCAAAGGACAAACGAAAATAAGATCTACCGAAGACATCGAAAAAGCCTTTGCCAATTTGAACGGAAATGACGGAGTTCTCGAAGCCTTTGTCGAATTTGAAAAAGAAGTTTCGGTCGTTTGCGCTCGCGATCAAAAAGGAAATTTCGCGCATTACGGCGTGATCGAAAACGCGCACGAAAATCATATTTTGGACATTTCGTTTGCGCCGGCAATTGTTTCCGAAAAGATCTTTAATGAAGCTGTCGAGATTGCCCGCAGCGTCGCCGAAACTTTCGATTATGTCGGCACTTTGTGCGTCGAATTTTTTCTGACAAAAGATGAAAAACTGCTTATCAACGAGCTTGCGCCGCGCCCTCATAATTCGGGACATCTGACGTTTGACGCGTGCGTGACATCGCAGTTTGAACAACAATTACGCGCCGTTTGCGGACTTCCGCTTGGCTCAACCGAATATTATGCGCCGTCGGCGATGGCGAATCTTTTGGGCGATCTGTGGAACGCAGGCGAACCGAATTGGCAACACGCCTTGCAATTTCCTAACGTCAAACTTCATCTTTACGGCAAAGCCGAAGCCCGAAACGGTCGAAAAATGGGACATTTGACGGCAATTGCTGAAACGGCTGAAAGTGCCCTTGAAATTGTACGAAAAGCAAAGGAATATTTAGAAACTGTTTAAAAACGTATCTGATTAGGTCTTTGGTTTTTGGGCTTTGGTCTTTGGTTTTATTCAACGTAACCTTGATGATTTTAAGTCAAAATTTCCGTAAAATAAGCGGGCGCGGTGAGAAATTCAAAGCCAAACTGTAATTTCTTTCAAAAGAACTAAAAATGCGAATCAATAGTTGAAAAATATCCATATATTTGGCTCCAAACTTCGCAGAAATTAACAATTAAGAAGAAATGGGACGCGGACAAACACGGATTCGGCGGATTTTCGCGGATTTCTAAAAAA
>JANLTD010000014.1:0-13305 GCA_031362765.1 Acidobacteriota bacterium
TTCGCCAAAAGATATTTGAAAATTTGAAATAAAAGGATGAAATGAAACGAGTATTTTACCATATTGTTCAGTAGTGATCAGAATTTGGATTGGGAAAAGCTGATCGATTGTTACGCTTTGAGATTTCAAATCGAATTCAATTTTCGAGATGCCAAACAACATTTTGGGTTAGAAGATTTTATGACGACGAAGCAAGTTGGAGTGGCAAATGCGGCAAATCTAGCATTTATGATGGTCTTATTGAGTGCGCGCATTGCTCAAAAATAGTGAAGAAAAATTGACTGGAATAAATGATTTGAAAACGCATTATCGAGGAGCAAAATACGCGATTTTGGTATTAAAAAAGGTTCTGAAAAAACCAGAACCAATTTTAATTAAACAGATCATTGAAGAGGTTGGCAGATTAGGTAGTATTTATCGAACGAAATCCGCTACCTCAACCGCCTAATTTGGCGAAGGTCTTGTTATAAATGAAGCTGCTAAATACAGTCCTTATTACGGCGTGGGCGGCTGGCTTTTACTATTATGTGTTAGTCTGACAATTATCGGACCATTAATCAATCTCGGCAGTATCGGCACCAGTCTTTCGGAAGCAAAAAAAATAAGTTCACTGTTTCCTTCTCTTGTAACAATGATCTATATTGAGGCGGCACTAACGCTGCTGTTAACAGCTTTTAGTGTTTATGCCGGTTTCTGTTTGTGGGCGATCAAACCGAAAGCGGTCAGCACCGCCAAAATATTTTTGATCGTGTTAGTTATCTTTTCGGTTGTGGATCTACTACTAATAATAAACGCCGGACTTCCCGCATCGGCAGCGAGTGAAGCGACCGTTACCGGCATAAAGGGCATTTTCAGAAGCGGTCTTTATGCCGGTATCTGGTTTTTTTATCTGACCAACTCACAGCGTGTTTATGCCACTTATTCAGCAGAAGACTGAGCGAAGAAAGCAGATTCTGAATGTACGGAAAACTCAGAACGCACTTTGCCGATTAGCGTTTGTCATTTATGGCGAATGTAACAAATCTATTTGGCGCATTATGCTTTTTTCCGTACATCAATCATAAATATGCTTTAGAAAATGGATCGTCATATCATTTTTCGCCAACGCCTTTCGGGAAAATTGATTTCAACATTTCAACGTATTCGGTTATATCGGGTTGCAGCTGAAACGGTTCGAGTTCTTCTGTTTTTCTCCAATCGTCGCCGATTTGTTCAAATTCTTCCCGGAAAAACAAAGGCTTCTTGCCAAAATCGCTTTTGACAAAAATTTTTAAGGCTTTGACTTCGGGCGGAGTAAAAACTCTGATCGCCGGTTTCTTGCCGTCTTTGTTCCACGGTTCACGTTGTTTTTGGTTGATTAGTTTGAAGATCTCGGCAAAACCAAGTTTTTCGATGACGGCGGGCGAAAATTCGATTACCCTGAACAAACGCCGCTCAATTATTCTCGTTGATAACGCGGAAAACACGGCAATTTCGTCTAAGCCATTGCCATTGATGTCGGTCAACTATCTGATGAATTTATCGCCTTGAAACCGGTAAACGTAATGGACCAAAACACGTGATTGCGGTTTTCCGAAACTGTTTTTAAAACGGCTAATGACCATTACGCCTTGATAATTAAGCTTTGATTTGTCGCTCCAGGCTTTATAAAGAAAGGCTTTGTATTCAATTTCACGGGAAACAAAAAAGCCTTTCGCAACATCAAGCAATTCAAAATCTTTCTCAAATTTGGCTTCCGCTAATGACGCTTGCGGATTAGGTTCAAACTCAACTTCGGGGCGCAAGGCTTCATTTTTTACATCGGCAATTTCTGCGGCCGAGAGTTTTTCGACAGTCGGCTGCCGCGCATATTTATCGGGAGTGTATTTTGTCCCGTCGGCGATCTGTGTTTTAGAATTCTGCGCGTTCATAACGATCGCACTGACGGAAATCAATATTACGATCAATACAAATCTCATAATTTTAATTTACCCCTTGATTTTTCTACAATTTTTGAACGATTTCTTTGGCACAGATTGCGTTCCTATCGGGAAATTTATTGAATGACTTTTACAAATGCGCCGATATTTTGGAAATAACCGTAATTGTTTAGGTCTTTGGGGTTTGGTTTTTGGAAGAAATTGCCGATTGGCGATGAATTTCTCACCACGCCCGATTGTTTATCAGAAATCCTGATTGAAAATCAACGGGTTTCCATTGAATAAAACCAAAAACCAAAGACCAAAAGCCAAAGACCTAATCAGAGACGATTTTGCGTCTTTGGTGGAAATACTTTCTAATGCGAATCAGGAGTTGAAAAATGTCAGCGCGCATTGGCTTAAAACTTCAATGATTAGAAACATTTTAAAGAAATGGGACGCGGACAAACCGAGGAGGCAGGCGGATTTACGCGGTTTTTTTAGAAATCCGCGATCATCCGCTCAATCCGCGTTTGTCCGCGTCCTATTTTTGACACTTTTCACCATGAATTTTGAGTTTGCAAACAACTTTTCAGTTTATCTATTCAACCCCTGATTCGCATTTCTAACGATTGCGTCCGAGATTTTCGTGTGACGAAACCCATTCGTCGGCAATGACGGCAGTTCCCAACGATAATTCGCCGCAAAGAACGGTTGCCGCGACGATCTCGGCGAATTTTTTTACTTTGTCTTTGCCGTAGCAATCCAGCAATTCCAAACATTCACGCTGTGTCGGCAAGCCCGTTCCGCCGCCGTAGGTGGCGACGATCAAAGACGGAATCGTGACGGAAAAATAATAATCGCCGCTCGGCGTGATTTCCGCATAAACCGCCGCCGCCGAAGATTCGGCAACATTCGCGACATCTTGACCGCAAGCGATAAAAATCGCCGTGATGCCATTTGCCGAATGTGCGCCGTTGTTGTTGACGCCGGCGAGATAACCGCCAAGTTGCGAAGTGAGCCGCGCCTCAAAGATCTGTGCGACCGAAACGTGCATTATTTCCTTTAGTTTCGCAGCCGGAATCGTCGCTTCGGCGATGACTTTTTTGCCGCGTGTGTGCAAAGTATTGACCCACGAAGTTTTCTTGTCGGTCGCGAAACTGCCTTCGAGCTGATAGCGTTCGATTTCCGGGTAATCTGATTTTATCCAATCGCAAGCGGCGCGCGTTGCTTTGCCGACCATATTTTGTCCGGCGGCGTCGCCCGTTGTGAAATTAAAACGCAAATAAAGAAAACGGCTCGCCGGAAATTGCTGAATGTCGCGCAATCGCCCGACGCTCGTCGTCGTTTCGGCTTGCGCTTTGATCTCGGTGAAATTTTCTTTGATCCATTGCCCGAATTTTTGGGCTTCACGCGCCGATTTGAAAACAAAGACCGGCGCGCGCTGCATCGCGTCGTCAACGACCGTTGCCGTCACGCCGCCTGATTCGCGCAAGAGTTTCATTCCGCGATTGTAGCTTGCAACGAGAGTTCCTTCGGTGGTCGCAAGCGGCACATAAAACTCGCCTTTCGCAAATTCGCCGTTGACCAGAAGCGGTCCTGCAAGCCCGATCGGGATTTGCGCCGCGCCGATAAAATTTTCGACGTTGCCGGGTAAAAGAGACGGGTCAAACGAGAATTGGCCAACGTGGATTAGCTCGGCGCGGGTTTGTTCTTTTGCGAAATTGCGCCTTTTCTCAGCGGCTTCGCGGGTGTAATCGTTTTCACCGCTTCGCGGAATTTTTGCTGACATTTTTTGTATCTGATCAGGTCTTTAGTTTTTGGTCTTTGGTTTTTGGATTTTTGAAAGAAATTGCGGATCGATGATGAATTTATCACCAAAATGCTAATGTTTCAGGCTTTTGATTAAAAAATCATCAGATTTAACATATACAAAACCAAAAACCAAAGTCCAAAGACCAAATCAGTTATTAATTGTTTCTGGTTGCGTTCTGAAAAGCGACATACAGAACAAGTAAAGTTGCGCCTGCCGCCGCCGCCACTATGATCCCGATTTTTGCACCGCCGGCCAAACCTCGGCCTTCAACTTTTGCCGCGTCGCGGTAGGCAATAACGGTTGGCTGTTTGGTTTTTGAATCCGTGAGTGTGAACGAATCTTCTCCGATTTGACTGATGTAGCCTTTCAATTTTGTTCCGTTCAACATTTTGACGCGAACGGATTTTTTCTCGTTCGTGCCGCGTTTCATAACATCGGCTTTGATCTTTTCGGCGTCAGCCGTTTTATTTTGGCCAAAAATAAGCGATGTATTGGCACTAAATGCCAACAAACCGATAAGAACGATTGATAAGTATTGCTTGATCATAGTTTTCTCTCCTTTTTTAATTATACATTCGTATCAAAGACTCGTCCGAAATAATCTGAAATCTCGCTCGCCAACTGTTCGCGTTTTCTTTCTTCAATCCCCGCAAGTTCTTTGGCCAGTGTTTTCTTAAATTCGATCTGCATTTGCCGCGCAATTTGAATTCGCTGGGCTTGCGGCGAACCGGCGCCGTGCATTGATTCGGTCAAATAGCCGACCGCGTTTCTGCCCAAAGTCATATTTTCGATCAGGCGCAGAATTCTAACACGATTTTCGGTCGGAACATCGGCGCGGCCTTTTAAGTATTTTTCGAGAAGTGCGCCAACCGTTTCGCTTTTGAAATCTTTTTCCGAAGGCATCGTGACCATCAAACCGCCCGCCAGATCCTGCGCCAACCGCCCGATCTCGTAAGGCATTTTCGTAACGTGATGTTTGCAGACATTGGCGATCATATCGTCATTGATATATGCACCTGATTTGGTCGGTTTCGATTGATAACTCGACGCAATTCCGGTCGCGTAGATCGTTTCGTTCAAGTGTGTCATCTCGACGAGTTTGTCTTTGATATGCGAAACTTTTTCGACGCCGTTGTAATCAGCGATCTGCGCCGCCGCGCCGATCAGAACATCGCCGACACCGCTTTTGCAGACATACGAACGGCGATGATAACAGGTAAATCTTTCAACCAGCATCGAAGCAAATTCGGTTTCTCCATCCATAAAGATCAATTCATTCGGGATAAAAACATTGTCAAGAATGACCATTGCTTCCTGTCCGCTAAAATTGGCGTTGCCGACATCAATCGTGCCGCCTTCCATCGAACGCGTGTCGCACGATTGGCGGCCGTAAATATATGTAATGCCTTCCGCTTCGACCGGAATCGCGCCGACGATCGCGTAATCTTTATCGTTTTCAGTGAGCCGCATCGTCGGCATCACGATCAGCCAATGCGAATTCAAGCAGCCTGTCTGATGCGCCTTTGCACCCGTCACAAAAACGCCTTCAGCGGTTCTTTTTGTGATGTGAACGAACAGATCGGGATCCGATTGTTCGTGCGGCGCGCGGGCGCGGTCGCCTTTAACGTCGGTCATCGCACCGCCGATGACGAGATTTTGTTGCTGGACTTCTGTAATAAAACTTTTCAGCCTCTCGTGATAATTCGTCTGAAATTTTTCGTCAATCTCAAATGTCACGGAATAAAGCGAATTGAGCGCGTCCATTCCGACGCAGCGTTGAAAGCAGGTTCCCGTCAGTTGTCCGAGCCGCCGCTGCATTTTGTTTTGCATGACAACTTCGTCACGATTCATCGCAATATTGAGAAAACGATTGACTTTTTCGCCCGTCAAATGCGAGGTCGCGCTCGCCAGTTCAGGTTCGCTTTGCGCCAGCTCATAGGTTTCGGCAACCGCGTTGATGCTCGGGCGAATCAACGGATGCTCGACCGGTTCTTCGACAAGTTCGCCGAAAAGATAGACTTTCAATTTTCGTCCGCGAAGCGAATTTATATAATCTTCGCCGGTGATAATCGTTTTTTTTGGCGATGCCGCTTTTGGTGTCATTGTGGTTCACTTTTGAAATTATGGATTTATTGTTCAACTCTCTGCTGCATTTGTCAAAAAATAAAAAGCGCGGACAGCAAAACTTTCAGTCCGCGCCGATTCGAAAATTCAATTGTGAAAATTATTTTTCTTTCGATTTGAAGGTCAAGAGCAGTTTTTTGTCCTGGTAAAGATTCAATTTACCTTTGATAATTTCGTAGCGATTAGCTTTCTGCAAACCGTCCAAAAATCCTCTTTCGACATTCATACGCTCGTCCTCAATGCAGGCGCGCATCGTTGAAAAAATATCCGTAAAGCCGATATTTTCACCGTTTGCCGTGTAATTTCCGCCAAAAGCATTACAACTTGTATTTCCGCCCGCACTTCCTTTTGTTTTGTTGAAATTGATGAACGCCTCGGTTGCGACCTTCGGCAGCGAGTTGTTTTTGATTGATTCCAAAACCCATTTTTTATCTTCAAGTTTTATGGAATTTTCGTCACCCGAACCGTTTTTGGGCGCGCCTTTGAATTTCAAAGTAAGACGATTTCCGGCATAAAGTTTCAAAATACTGCCGCTTTTTTCAAAACGCGTAACTTTTTCAAGAGTGCTCGTGAGATCGCTTTCGAGCTTCATCACGCCTTCTTCGCCGCAGAACATCTTTGTCGTACTGATTTCCCCGAACTTTATTTTATTGCCTTTGATCGAAACTTTCGCGAACATTTGGTTACAACCCGCGTTTCCCGTCAGCCGGTTTTGATCTGTTTCAAAAAAAGCTTTCGAGTTTGTTACTTTTTGACGGTTGATTTCCGTCAGATTCCAATGCATCGAATCCAAATTGCTTTGCGCAAAAATTCCGACGCTCAATAAACCGATAATTGAGAATAATTTTAATGCAAGTTTTATGTATTTATTTTTCATAACGTTATCTCCTTTCTAATAATTATAGGACTTTTGCGGTCATCTGAGAAACTTTCAGCTTTCATCGAACCGTATTTTAAGAACGATTGAAAATCGGATTCATTGCATCTGAAAACATTTTTTTAGCGCAACTTTCGAGTATCTTAACTTTGCAATGATAATTACGGAAGTAAATTTATTTCAGGATGATAAAAGCGATTGTTTAATTAACAACTTTAAGAAATTTATGTATAATGCGAAATGAATTGCCGTCAGCAAATTTTGCAACTCATCAAGGTAATTTAGCATCAACAGTTTTGATTTAAAGGTCGCTTTCCCGAAAGTGGTTTCAATGAAGAACTTGTCTAATTCGCGCAAAGGAGCGCGCACCAATCTGAAAAGTTTTGTCCCGCGGAGGTAATATGTATTTAAAATCCAAATTTTGTCGCGTAACGCTTGCCTGTTGTCTGATTTTGTCGATGTTCGTTTTGACGTTTGCCGATACGATCCGTTTGAAAGACGGAAGCATTATCAAAGGCAAGATCGTCAGTTTTGGCGAGGGAAAATTTACGATAATGATCGGCGAAGGCGCGCGTCAGCGGCAGATGAATTTTTTCGCCGATGAAGTTGAATCAATCGAATTTGATTCGACACCGATTCAGACCACGACGAATGTCAAAACTTCGTTGCCGACTTACACCGACACTTCCGCAAAAAAGGATAATCCAAACAAAAATACGACCATTATTACGGTCGGTCAACCGGACACGAAACCGACACCGCAGCCGACACCTTCAAAATCCGTCATCATCACCGATAAAACGACGGATCCGAATACTTCAACCAATACAAATCCAACCAATACAAATCCAACCAATACAAACCCGACGAATACAAATCCGACCAACACGACGGTCAAAACCGATAACCAATCGAAACCGATCACGCTAAACGTCAAAGTTTTGGCTGACAACACAGCAAACGGCTGGACGAATTCGGGCTGGGTCGTCAAAAAAGGTCAAAAGATTAGGATCAGTGGAAAAGGTCAGATAAATATGGGCAACGGACGCTTTTCGTCGGCGGCAGGAGTCAGTTCTCTGTCCGATAATGACAAGCTTGTTAAGACGGAAGCAACCGGCGGTTTGATCGCCGTGGTCGGCGACGACAACAATGATTTTGTTTTCATCGGCGCTTCACGCGAATTTGTTGCTTCGCGTGACGGCGCGTTGTTTCTGGGCATCAATGAAGGCAATCTCGAAGATAATTCCGGTGCATTTGACGTCACGATTGAAATTATGCCTTTTTAAGGTGAAAAAGTGGAAAAGTGGAAAGGTGAAAAAGTTTGGTCATAGATTATGAACAAGACTTTTTCACTTTTACCCTTTTTCACGTTAAGAAAGCTTGATAAAAGCCAACCAAAAGCGCACAATCCGTATCTAAAGAAGTAATAAATTTCGGGAAATAAAAAAACTATATGAAAGCTGTTTTATCGTGTCGTCTGCTGATTCTAATCGTTTTGTTATGCACGCTTGGCGCGGTCGGTTTTGCCCAGTCAAAACCGCAAAAGCCTGACGCGACAACCGGAAACAGTAAAAAGAATCAGCGCCCAACCCCGAAAACCGAGGAAGAACTCAAAAAAGAAGCAGAACAGCGACGGCTTGAAGAAGAAGAAAAAACCGCCGTCAAGGACGACGAAGTTCTCACCATCAAAACCAATATCGTCAATGTTGACGCGGTCGTTTACGATAAAAAAACAGGACAGATCATTACCGGTTTGAAAAAAGAAAACTTCGCGGTTTTTGAAAACGGCGTGAAGCAGGAAATAACGCAGTTTGCGACGCCCGAAGCACCGATCACCGTGACTTTGGTCGTCGAATACAGCCGCTGGTCGGAAATTTTCGGTCGTTATGCAAGCCGCGGATTTGAATCGGGAAAGCTCGAAGTCGTCCGTCCGGTCGCTTATTTTCTTTCGCGTTTTATCAAACCGCCCGACGATTATGCTTCTGTTATTGCGTTCGACATTCGCCCGACACCGATCACCGATTTTACAAACGATCCGAATCGTCTGCGTCAAACGATTGATATACTTGTCCGCAACAATCCGGCGTTTCGTGAAAACAATCTCTTTGATTCGATAAAATTTGCGCTGGTCGGCGGACGCGGCGATGCGGTTGTTTTGGAAGATTCAAAGGAAGAAACGGCACAATATGGTGGAATGATCAAAGTCAAAGCCAAACGCCGCGCGATTATTCTGGTCGCTTCGGGCATCAATACTTTCAGCAAGGTCAGTTACGACGATGTTCGGAAAGTTATTCAGGAATCAGGCATTCCAATCTATATCATCAGCACGGGAAATCTGTTTTACAAGCTCTATGAAAGCCAGCTTCCGGCAACTGATGGAATAGACGGCACGCCCGGCAGGCTGACTTTTCTGCAAGCCCAAAACACGATGAATACCTTCGCCAAAGAATCGGGCGGAAAGCATTTTCAGGTCACGTTTGAAGGCGAACTTCCTGGTGTTTTGAATGATATCAACACGCTGCTTCGCAATCAATACAGCATTGCCTACGACGCCGGCGAAAAACCGAAAGACGGCAAAAAATACAAACTCGAAGTAAAAGTTGACCTCAACGGCGACGGCGTTTACGAAGAAAAACAACTGATCGTTCAGCATCGTCCGTTTTTCGTCACGGAAAAGGAAAAGGTGAAAAAGTAAAGTCTTTAAGGTAAAAGGTAAAAGGTAAAAGGTAAAACTTAAGAATGTCTTACTTGACTGTTCAATTCGAGTAAGACATTTTTTTGCCCTTTTACCTTTTACCTTTTACCTTTTACCTTTTAAACTTTACGCCGCGTAGATCTTCAACTTAAATTCATCATTGGTCGTGTACACCTCCGACCGTCTGCCTGAAAACCGCTGCGAATCACGCAGAAGCATCGGAAGTCCGCCGCGCGGGACGGTTGTGCCGTATTCGCGTTTCGAGAAGATCGAAGCGATCTGCGGATTGAGTCTTTGAGTGATGCCGTAGCGAATGGCGCGTGACGCGGGCGGCGAAAAACCGTTGGTGCGGCGCGGATTGATAAATTCGATGGCGTTGTCGTAAATTGAAATTCGCGTCGGAATGTCGCGAATCGCCAGATCGCGGTGCATCAAAGCATTTGCAACCGCTTCACGAACCGCATAGATGTGATAATTTCCCCGAGCCTGAACGGGCGAATCGCCGGTTACTTTTGACTTCTTCGGCTTCGATTTTTCCAAATCGCAGTAACGGCTGATAAATTTTAATATTCCCTCGTAAAGCGTCAGCAGATTGCCTTCGATTTCGATTGATTCGACCATTTGCGCACTGCCGTTGTCGCCCGAATAACGCACCACCGCGACTTTCGCACGCGGCATGATCTCAGCAACCTTTTCATTTTTACCGAAAAGCAAAACGCCCGCCAGCGTCGGCATAAATTCGTCTTCGCTGCCGATCGCGAGCAACAGATCCTTTTTTAGAAAATCAGCGGTTTGATAGAGATTTTTTCCCAACGAATCGGTGTCGAACGCATCGGCAAAGCTCCACAAAAGCGTATCGTCAAAATCGTTTTCGGAAACCTGCGCGAGCGGAATATTTTCGTAGGACAATGGTCGGAGCTCGTCAAGCCACGCTGACAATTCATCGCGGCTGATCTCGCGTTTTTCCGCGCCGATCCTGATATAAAATCGTCCGTCGCGGGTTCGATACGGACGGCGTTTGCCTTCGATGTCGAGAACGACCAGCCGTCGGCCGTTATCAAATGCGATACCATCAATCAGCGGCACGATCGGCGGCACAACATCTTCGCGGCAGATTCTGACAAGTTCCGCCTGTACCGATTCGGAATTGACCACGCCCTCGACCTTTAACTGGTCGCTGACACCGAAAATTATCGTACCGCCCGCCGTATTGGCAAGCGCTACGATGCCTTGCGCGATGCGTTCGGGATTTGAAAGTTTGACCTTGAGTTCGAGAAATGTGTCTTCGCCGCCGCGAATCAGACGCAAGAGTTCGGAGCGCGTCGTGAGTGGCGCAGGCGTGTTCAAAATATATTCCTGAAATGAACGTTCGGTGGGCGATTCAAACCGTTGGCTGTTGCGAAATTTTCTGCGCGGCATTGTTAATTGCGTGAAATTTTTGTCAAGACGGCACACGCTTTAAAACCGCCCGAATGTTTCGGAAAAAACATTTCTGGAATTAAATTATCGATCCTTTCTATTGAAACATTCTATGCCCGAAAAGTAAAAGCAGATTTGAAAAGCGTTTTGCCATCGCCTTGACTTGACTTAATCAAATCTGAGTTTGTTGTCAATTGTTTTGATTCAAGCAACGTTTTCCATCTTTTACACTTCTTCACTCTTCAGGGCTAAGACCAATTTATAAAAGCCGCAAGGTTTTGACGGAAAAACTTTTATGAGAAAGCCCTGCTTCACCCTTTCACGTTTCCACTTTTTCACTTTTTCACTTTGATTCCATTTGCGCTTTCACAAAAATTTTCGCAAACTTAGGATGTTTTTTCATTTTCAAAGTCAATTCGATAATAAGTGGAATCTGAGATAATTACAGCTTACGTCAGTTTGGGTTCAAACCTCGGGGACCGTGCGGGTAATCTGCTGCTGGCGGTGCGCGGGCTTTTGGAGGCGAGTTTTGTTGTTAATAAACTATCTGCCATTTACGAAACTGAGCCGGTCGGTGTTGAAAACGGTCATCAGAAATTTCTGAATATGGTCGCCGAAATCTATATTTCGGGCATCATACCTTCACAGATGATGGCACGAATGCTCCGCATCGAATATCTGCTCGGGCGCAAAGATAAATTTTTGAAAAAACCGCGCACCGTTGATCTTGATTTATTATTGTTCGGCGATGCCGTCATCGAAACCGATTTTCTGACAATTCCGCATCCGCGAATGATTGACCGTCGTTTTGTGCTGGCGCCGCTCGCCGAAATCGCGCCGCACATCGTTCATCCGGCGCTAAACAAGAATATTTCGCAGCTTTTAGAAGAAACCGGCGATTTCTCGGTCGTCAAACGCTGGAATCCGAATTTGAGTCAAGAGTCAAGAGTCGAGAGTCGAGAGTCGAAATCATTCACTCTCGACTCGTCGCTCTCGACTCGTCAATAATTTATGGCATATTTACAACCCGACCGACCTGAAAAGGTTTATCTTCCCGCGATTCGCGCGGCAAAGGAAAAAGGCGAAAAACTGGTTTGTCTGACGGCGTATGATTATCCGACGGCGCGCATCGTTGATGAAGCGGGCGTTGATATGATTCTTGTCGGCGACAGCATCGGCAATGTCATTCACGGCTACGGCAATACGATTCCGGTCAGCCTGGACGAGATCTGCTCGGCACTGATCGCTGTCAAACGCGCTACGGAACGCGCGATGGTGATCGCTGATCTGCCTTACGGAACTTATCACGTCAACCCTGACGAAACCGTCCGCAACGCGCTGAGATTGATGAAATACGGCGGTGCGGAAGCTATCAAGCTGGAAGGCGGACGCAACCGTGTTGATTTAGTGAAACGCCTTGTTGACGAAGAAATTCCGGTCGTCGCGCATATCGGGCTGACGCCGCAATCAGTTTATAAAATGGGTGGGTATCGTGTGCAGGGCAGAACCGCCGAAGCGGCGACGCGTCTGATTGAAGACGCGAAATTACTGGAAGAAGCGGGCGCATTTGCAATCGTTTTGGAACTCGTGCCGCGCGAAGTTGCCGAGATCATCACGAAAGAACTCGAAATCTCGACGATCGGCATCGGCGCTGGCGCGCAGTGCGACATTCAGGTTTTAGTTTTGCACGATCTGGTCGGAATGACGTTTGGCCGCCAACCGCGATTCGTCCGGCAATACGCAAGCGTCCGCGACGTGATGACCGAGGCCATTCAAAACTGGACAAACGATGTCAAAAACGGTAATTATCCGAGCGACAAGGAATCTTACGGTTTGACCGAAGAAACGAAAAAAGAATTGGAAATAAGCTGATTTTTTGATAATTTTGTTACAGTGAGCGAGTTTATGATTCCGGAAATACTGCAAAAATCAAAAACAAGGATCGCGGAAATCTGCCGCCGTTACCAAATTCGTGAGCTGAGTTTGTTCGGCTCACAAGTGCGCGGTGATTTTTCATCTAAGAGCGATTTTGATTTTTTGGTCGAATTTCAACCCGAAGCCGAAATCGGCTTTATCGAATTAGGTTTTATTCAGGAAGAACTCGAAAACCTTGTTGAAAAGCCGGTTGATTTAGTTCCTAAAGACGGGCTTAAAAAATTGATTCGGAAACAAGTTTTAGAAGAATCGGAAATTGTCTATGCCGCGTGAAGAACTCTTTTTGCAAGATATTATCGAAGCCGCCGACGCGATTGACGGCTTTTTAAGCAATGTTCCAAAGGATTCTTTTTTGCAAAGCAATTTGATTCAAAGCGCGGTTCTCCAAAAATTAATGATTATCGGGGAAGCTTCGGCACGAATCTCCGATGAAATAAAGAATCGCTACTCTCAAACGCCGTGGAAACAAATTATCGGCTTCAGAAAAATCGCTGTTCACGCATATTTTACGATAAATTGGGAAATTGTCTTGACGGCGGCG
>JANLTD010000018.1:0-1878 GCA_031362765.1 Acidobacteriota bacterium
CATCGTATCGGTTTCGCGCTCGGCCGCGCCGTCGCAATTCGGGCAAACCGTGTTTACAAATTCCGGAATTTTTGCGAGCGGCGATTCGCCCTTGCCGGTAATTTCCATCTTCTCAGGCAATTCGATCGGGAGATTCTCGTATTTTTCGGGAACGATTCCGCAATGCGCGCAATAAACGATCGGAATCGGCGCGCCCCAAAAACGCTGGCGCGAAATGCCCCAATCGCGCAAACGATAGGTGGTTGCGCCTTCGCCGAAACCGTGTTTGACGGCGTATTCGGTCATTGCTTTTTTCGCGTCGTCCGACGTTTTGCCGTTCCAGTCGTCCGAATGAACCAACACGCCGTAATCGGTAAAGGCCTGCGCCAATGCCAAAGCTTGCATCTGATGATGTTCGTGCGCGAGATGCGGTTCTGAAATGACCTGCCGGATCGGCAAACCGTATTTATGCGCAAATTCAAAATCGCGTTCGTCGTGCGCCGGAACCGACATTACCGCGCCCGTGCCGTATTCGATCATCACGTAATTGCCGACCCAAACCGGCAATTCTTCGTTTGAGAACGGATTGATCGCCTTCAAGCCGGTATCAACGCCTTCTTTTTCGACTTCCGATTCGTGATCAGTTACTTTCAATTTATCGGCTTTGATCTTTTCGATAACGCTGCGCGTTTCATCCGAAAAATATTCAAAATTCGCTTCAACAATGGCGTGCTCCGCCGCAACGACGATGGCGTTCGCGCCGTAGATCGTATCAATTCTAGTTGTGAAAATGCGGATTCTGTCAGAACCATCTGCGGTAGCCGATGGTTTAACTTCGCCGACAGTGCCAGTATTTTCAGCTTTCAACCGGTCGCTACCGCTCGCGGTTCTGACTTTGAAATCCACAAACGAGCCATCGCTTCTGCCGATCCAATCGCGCTGACGTTTCAGAACCTTTTCCGCCCAGCCGGCTTCGATCTCCGCCATATCGTCGAGCAACTGATCGGCATACGCGGTCGTTTTCAAAAACCATTGCTCCAGATCTTTCTTCGTCACCGGATTTTCGCAGCGCCAGCAAAGTCCGCCCGAAGCCTGTTCGTTTGACAAAACCGCCTGATCGGTTTCGCACCAATTGACCTGCGTTTTCTTTTTATACGCCAGTCCCATTTCATACATTTTGAGAAAAAACCATTGATCGAATTTGTAGTAATCGGGACGATGCGCCGCCATTTCGCGCCGCCAATCGTAGCTCAACCCCAAACGCTCCAATTGTCCGCGCATATAATTGATGTTCTCTTCCGTCCAGTCACGCGGATTAACGCCGCGCTTGATCGCCGCGTCTTCCGCCGGCTGACCAAATGAATCCCAACCGATCGGATGCAGAACATTGAAACCTTTGAGGCGTTTATACCACGCGAGCGCATCGCCGACCGAATAGTTGCGAACGTGCCCCATATGCAGATTGCCCGACGGATACGGGAGCATTTCAAGCTGGTAAAACTTCGGTTTCGCGTCGTCAATCTCGACCTCAAACGCGCCCGATTCGCGCCATTTTGTCTGCCATTTGTCTTCTATCTTTTTTGCAAAATATTTCTCGTCCATAAATTTTTGAGTTAAGAGTGAAGAGTGGAGAGTGGAGAGAAAAAACTCTTTACTCTCCACTCTCTACTCTCCACTCAAAAAGAGTAAGTTTAGCGAATAAATAAAAATCTATCCACTTTTTGAATTTTTAATTTTGAATTTTTAATTTGCGTTGCGGCGCCGCGTCGTCAAAGTTTCAACGAGCGGCTATCTAAGGGCGAGATTGTTTCGGTCACAACTCATATTTGGAGTTTATTTAATCTTTGCGAATTTGTCCAATCTGTTTTTGCCTCGCAAACATTTCTTGTGATATTCTGA
>JANLTD010000040.1:0-2449 GCA_031362765.1 Acidobacteriota bacterium
CGATGTTTCTTGCGGGTAGCCGCGAACACGCTTTTTACTCACATATGACGGCGGTCGAGACCGGTTTGCAAAGCCTCGGAATCGGTGCACGACTGAAATGGGCGCAGCGGGAACGTGCGCTGACGGAAGGCGCAAATTACATCAGATGGACCTATCAACCCGTGCTGGCACGCAACGCATTTTTCAATATCGAACGGCTCGGCGCGAGCATTAATACTTATCTGCCAAACTATTACGGCACGGATGCCGAAGCAAGTGCCGAGCAAAAAAGCGCCCAGGAAGGCGTTGACAGCGACCGGCTTTTTGCCGATTGGTATTTAACTTCGCCAAAAGTAATTGCGCTTTCCAAAGGCGAAAAGTTTGAAGAACCGGGCGAAGTCGTCAAAATAATTGAGATTCCGCCGAACTGGAATGAATTGGTTGTAAGAGAAACAAAAAAAGCGATCGCCGAACAATCGAGAATAAAACACGAATTTCAAACCGCATTTGCTGAAGGTTTGATCGTCAGAGGCTTTGAAAGAAGCCCAACAAACCCGAAATATCTGCTTTATAAAAACTCTTAACGCGGTTGACGCAGACGCGCAAAAGAAGATTTTGGTAGATCTGAATCAAATTAAAAGAGTTGTTTAAAAATCTTTGCGTCTTCGCGCCTCTCCGACTTTGCGTTAAAATTTACATTATGTCAATTTTCGACATCAATCCGGACATCACCCGCGCCGAAACGCTTTCGTCCCGCTTTTACACGGACGAGCGGTTTTTCCATGAATCGAAAGAAAAGATCTTTGCGCGAAGCTGGCAGATGATCGGCACGGCGGACGAAATTAATGATCTCAAACCGTTCACGATCCTCGAAAATTTTCTCGACGAACCCGTTTTAGTTACAAAAACGGGCGAAGATCTTAATTGTCTTTCAAACGTCTGCACGCATCGCGGGAAGATCTTGATTGATGCGCAACGCAAGGCAAACGGAATCCGCTGCGGTTATCACGGCAGACGTTTTGATCTCGGCGGTAAATTTCTTTCGATGCCGGAATTTGAAGGCGCCAAGAATTTTCCGTCCAAAAAAGATGATCTGCCGCGCATTCCGTTTGAAGTTTGGGAAAAGTTTTTGTTTGCATCAGTGAACCCATTGGCGCCGCTTCGAGAGTTTCTGGCGGAGACGCAAACAATCGCGCAAAACTTAAATCTCGAAAATTTGCGCTTTTCGTCAGCGAAAGACTATGAAGTCAAAGCGCATTGGGCATTGTATTGCGAAAATTATCTCGAAGGTTTTCACGTTCCGTTTGTTCATCCGGGGCTCAACGAAGCGATTGATTACGGCAGTTACACGACCGAAACTTATAGATATTCGAGCTTGCAGACCGCACTGCCAGAACCGCCTGCGATAGCGGGTGGTTTAAGTTTCAGCGGAACAACTTTTGCTTTTAACAAAAGGATCGCCGCTTATTATTTTTTCATTTTCCCGAATCTGATGCTCAATTTTTATCCGTGGGGTTTGTCGGCCAATATCGTCAAACCTTTGAAACCAAATTTAACGCGCATTTCGTATCTGACCTTTGTGGCGGACGAATCGAAATTAAATCGCGGCGCGGGTGCCGATCTTGAAACCGTCGAATTTGAAGACCAAAGGGTCGTCGAATCGGTGCAAAAGGGAATCAATTCGAGATTTTATGAACGAGGCAGATATTCGCCGACGCGTGAGCAGGGAACGCATCATTTTCACCGGTTGATAGCGGAATTTATGAATTTATGAAGCATTTAACGAACGAGGAATTAGAAGCCGGTTTGGGCGTGATCCGCCGATCACCGAAAGATAACGGGATCTTAAAGCTGATCGTTCGCCGTCCGCAGGAAAACGAGCGCGAAGTTTTGGAAATCGGCGAACTTGATACGACGAACGGGCTCGTCGGCGACAGCTGGAAGATGCGCAAAAGCTCGCGCACCGGCGATGGTTCGGCGCATCCCGATATGCAGCTTAATATTATGAACGCGCGCGCCGCGGCACTCGTTGCGAAGTCCGAAAACCGCTGGCCGCTCGCCGGCGATCAGCTTTATATTGACCTCGATCTGACGGACGAAAATCTTCCCGCCGGAACGCGGCTTGCCATCGGTTCGGCGATCATCGAAGTTACGCCCGAACCGCACAACGGCTGCAAAAAATTTGTCGAAAGATTTGGTTTAGACGCGATGAAATTCGTTAATTCGCCCGTTGGTAAACAACTTCATTTGCGCGGAGTCAACGCCAAAGTCATAAAATCAGGCACGATCCGACAAGGCGATTCGGCGAAAAAAGTTTGATTTCTTAGTAATACTTTGGTTATACTTTTGAATATGAAAACAGCAATTTCAGTTCCGAATGATGTATTTGAATTAAGCGAACGGCTGGCGAAAAAATTAAAAGTTTCGCGCAGTAAAATTTTCGCAATGGGCGTTAAGAAATTGGGCGAAG
>JANLTD010000052.1:0-3733 GCA_031362765.1 Acidobacteriota bacterium
CCTGACAACAAGTTAATAGCTGTTAGTGGTTGCGGAGTTCAATTGTTTGATTTACAAAGCCAGAAAACTGTTCGCGTAATCAAACATAATGAACTTCTTTCTTCCGAAATTAAGAAGTTCAGTTGTTCAGTTGCTTATCCATATGAGGAAAATGGCAATGTTCATACAGTTGCTTTTTCTCCTGACGGCAAATTACTAGCAAGCGGAGGCGGTAATAGAATAATCAAATTGTGGGATACCAAAAATGGTCAGGAATTACTAAAACTAACAGGGCATAGTAGCGAGATAAATTCTCTTATGTTCTCGCCCGAAGGCAAAAAGTTAGCAAGTTCTACTTGGGAAGAAGTAAAAATTTGGGATGTTGAAACGGGTAGTCAAATTAAAAATTTTAAGGTAACACAAACACTATCGCAAGAAAATCCATATCCGTTTAAACTTGCTGTTTCCTTTTCACCGGACGGAAAAATAATCGCAGCAGCTACTTATGATAAGAAAACGATTAAAATGTGGAACGCAGATACCGGACAGGAAATTCCTATACCGTTTTCATTGCCTTCTTGGCTAAAATTTAATGATAAACATACATCCTTACATACAGCCAATTTGATTGCTGAAGTTGATAATGGTTTCATTAAGATAAAGAACGAAGAAAACAATCAGAATTTAGTTGATCTCTATTACTTAAACGAAAACGATTGGCTCGCCATTACGCCTGAAGGCTTCTTTGACGGCACACCAAATGCTTGGAAACAACTCATCTGGCGATTTAATAATAATACTTTTGACTACGGCGCAATCGAGCTTTATTTTAACGAATTCTTTTATCCCAATCTTCTACAAGATATTTTGGCGGGAAAATCGCCGCAACCGAAAGCGGGGCAGGAACTTGAAAAGATTGACCGAAGGCAGCCGAAAGTTGAGATTTCTTCGATTGATGGAAAGAACAAAACGGAAGTTGTTCCAAATCAAATTTCAACCGATCAGCGGACGGGGAATATTGTCGTCGAAGTGACCGATAACACGAGCGAAAAGAAACAGCCCACACATAACGCGACGAGCGGCGCACAGGATTTGCGGCTTTTTCGGAATGGTTCGCTGGTCAAGCGTTGGAATGGCGATGTTTTTGAAAAGTCGAGCGGTTGCGAAAAGATTCAAACCAAAGCGAATGAGCCGCGCCGTGTGCGTTGTGCGTTTGAAACGGCGATCACGGCGGGCGTGAATGGTTTTACAGCATATGCTTTTAATTCGTCGAATGTGAAATCGAATGATGACGCGGCAAGTATCGAAGGCAAGTTTCCCAAAAAGGACGGAACGCTTTATGTTTTGGCGATCGGTGTCAATAAATATGTTAATTCAAATTACAATCTCAATTTTGCGGTGCCGGATGTGATTGACATTGGCAAGGCAATCGAAGCCGGACAGAACAAACTCCGCACGGATGCAAACCTGAAACAATACTCGGAAACACGCATCATCACCTTAAAAGACGAAACGGCGACCAAGGAAAATATTCTGCTTGCCCTAGATCGCTTCACAAAATCGGGCGCGGCAAATGCTTTACCCGAAAAACTCTGCGCGAATTTATCCGAACTGCTTTGCACTCAGTTAAAAGCCGAATTTGCGAAAATTAAACCGACCGAGCCGGAAGACGCGCTCGTTATTTATTTTGCCGGACACGGAACTTCCCGCGAACAGAGATTTTATCTGATTCCGCATAATTTTACGGGCGAAGGCGAAGATTCTTTGATCAAACAAAGCGTTTCGGACACGGAATTAAACAATTATCTCGAGAAAGTTGACGCCGGAAAACTTCTGATGGTGATCGACGCTTGCCAGAGCGGACAGGCTCTCGGCGGCAATGCGGAAGGACGCGCACCGATGAATTCGAAAGGCTTGGCGCAGCTCGCTTACGACAAAGGTATGCTGATCCTGACCGCCACGCAAAGCCAGCAATCGGCGCTTGAAGCTGTAAAAATCGGAGATAAAAAGATCGAACACGGATTGTTGACCTACGCCCTGCTCGAAGCACTTTCAAACAAGGAAGCCGACAAGGATAACAATCAGCAGATATGGGAACGCGAATGGTTTGATTTTGCGGTCGGACAAGTCCCGATCTTGCAGCGCGAAGCGATGACGCAGCGCAGTCTTGATCTCAAAAACGGAGTCGAGAGAAGCGATGTTTTTTACGTCGGCGGTGATAAGGCAACTGACCCGAACAATCGCGGATTGCAAACTCCGCGGGTGTTTTATCGCCGCGAACCTGAGATTAAACCATTTATTTTGGCTAATCAGTAGCTTTCGGCAGAGCAGAGACAATTTTTGGCTTGAAATGGTATAAAATTGGTACGAAATTTTTTGAAAGTGAGGTTTTTATTATGTCGCAAACAATTATACTCGATTTACCCGATAACTTTCTTCAACCGTTAAAGCGAACGGCAAAAGCTACGAAACAGCCGATTGAGAAAATTTTGCTCAATGTTTTGCAATCATCTCTGCCGCCGATTGGGGATTTGCTGAAAGATTTTGTCGAAAATCTGACATCGCTGGAAAGTCTTGAGAATTCGGAATTAAAGGCGGTTTTAATGGAAAAAGTTCCGATTAAAATCCAGGTAAACATTTCCGATTTGCTTGCTAAAAAGAAGGAACAGGCATTAACAAATACCGAAAGCAAAGCTCTTGAACGGTTGCAAAAACAGGCTGATTTAACAATGCTCCGCAAAGCGAGAGCCGCTGTCCTTTTGCGTTTTCGCGGTGTGCGGATTCCGACAATTTCCGAACTTTCGCAGTTGAAATGAGTCGTTATATCTCCAAAAAACTCAAAGATAAAATTCGCCGCGATGCAAAAGAGCGTTGCGGATATTGTCTGCGAAGTGAAGCATTAACCGGAATGCCGATGGAATTTGAACATCTCAAACCGCTTGCCGAAGACGGAATAACGATTGAAGAAAATCTGTGGCTGGCTTGTCGCCGCTGCAATGAGTTCAAGGGAACACACACGATAGCATTTGACACCGAAACAAACAGGGAAGTTTCGCTTTACAATCCGCGAACGCAAAATTGGAACGAACATTTTTATTGGAATGAAGACGGCACGGAAATAATCGGCAAAACTGCAATCGGACGAGCAACCATTAGAGCATTAAACCTAAATGAAAACATAATCGTTATCGCCCGCCGTTTATGGGTCAGCGTCGGTTGGTTTCCGCCCGACGAATGAAATGAATAAATCAAAGAAAGCACAAATTTGTAACCTTTTCGTCATTTTTGCCACTTATATCGGGATATTTTTGAAAACTATTTGAGGAAGAATATAAATGGAGCATTACGTTTCACTAAAAAAACGCCGCTTTCCCATTCGCCAAAGTCCCTAAATAACTAGAAAACGGTGCCGATGATTCGGTTCTCTCAATGTTCGACAGCATCCCGGTTTTGTTTATGGAATTTTAATTTTAAGTTGATTGAAATTATGGAAAAGAAAATGCGATTACCTAACAACAATAACAACAAAACTAACTTAAAACATCAGCAAAGATTGTTATTTGGCTTGTTCATCGGTCTAATTATCAATATTACTGCGTTCGGACAAAAAAATGACGTAGGAAACCTTGAACTTGTTGTGCAAACAGGTCATTCAGATATTATTACCTCGGTCGCTTTTTCTCCCGACGGAGCATATTTGGCAAGTACTGAGAGGAATCAAATAGTAAAATTGTATGATGTAAAGAAAGGGGTT
>JANLTD010000067.1:0-3617 GCA_031362765.1 Acidobacteriota bacterium
CGGGAACGACAAACCCGTTCCGTCAGCTTATTTGCCGTGATGTTGACGGATTTGCTCGTCAATCGGAACAAAATTGAAAGAAAAAAATAAAATAGGAATCTTTTTGAAAAATCATTAGCGGTCACGGGCGAAAAGTTTCATTTTCTTTTCGCGTCAACGGGTATATTTTATTTACCAAACCCGAAGTCCGCCCGAGTCGAGAGTTTTTGTGATTAATTTTGTCATTAACCGGCGAAAATCGCAATTTTATGATATTTTTCGCCCGACCGCTGATGTTAAATTTATCGTGCACCAAAAAAGTTAAAATATGAAAAAAGCAATCGAGAAAGTCGTGTCCGTCCTGAAAGGAGTCTCAACGCTCGACATAATGATAAAAAATCCGCGAATTATTTTACTGTTATTGATTTCAATGATGGCTCTGAGCGGGGCAATCCACGGCGGACACAGCACTCTCGACCTGGTTGACCCGACGTTTAACCCGCAGATTCAAACAAGTTCATTGAGGCCTAAAGCCGTTGTCCAGATTATTCCCTTGCCGGACGGTAAAATTCTAGTTGCGGGGGCTTTTAATTCCTATAACCGTCAGCCGGCTGGCGCGATTGCGTGTCTGAACGCGGATGGAACGCTCGACACGATTTTTAACAGTAATTTGCCTGGCCCGGCGTCGTTCATAAGAATGGCCTTACAAACGGACGGAAAAATTCTCGTTCTTATATTCTTCGATAAGGAAAGCTTCCAGTTTGTTCGTTTGAACGCGGACGGCAGCGCGGATCCGACTTTCAATTTTACCCTTGGCGCGAATGATTACCTTCGGTCATTTACGATTGATGCCAACGACAGAATAATTTTGAGCGGAATTTTTACTGTAAACAATGCATCGCGGAGCATTATCAGGTTAAACTGTGACGGGTCGTTAGATTCTACGTTTCAGTTCCCATTCCAATTTTTTGTACAGGATCTTGCAGCGCAGAACAATAAAATTATCATTAGTTCTATGGAGCAAGGAATCCAGAGACTAAACGAGAACGGGACGGTTGACTCTTCGTTTATATCGAGCACTGACGTAGCATGGAGTATTGTCGTCCAGCCGGACCGTAAGATACTAACCCTAACTTCATTTTCACAAGGTGTATCGGATCTTCGACGCCTCAATGAAAATGGACGCGACGATGCGGGATTTACGTCCACGACTTTTCCTTCTCCGGGCACCATAGCTCTCGGGGAGGACGGCAGAATTGCTCTCGCCGTCCAAAACCAAAACTCGGTGGGGGATTATCAAATCAGAAGATTGCTCGCCGACGGCACCGCGGATAGTTCATTTACACCATATATTGCCGCCCGATTCCAGACTCTCGCCCTGCAGGCTGACGGCGGCGTTCTGATCGGCGACCGGGACTTTGAAAACCCGCCGCTCGGGTACCGGAACGATTTTGTGCGGCTTTTACCGAACGGCAAACCCGACCCGACCTTTATTACCGGCACCGGTTTTCAGAACTACTTTCCGGGCTATGTGCAGGGCATCAATATTCAGCCGGACGGAAAAATTCTGATCGGCGGTAATTTTAATCTTGTTAATGACGTTCCGCGGCGTGGTATTGCGCGGCTCAACGCCGATTCGACGCTCGATCCGACTTTTCAGATCAGCACGGGCGGTACGGCAAACTATTTTTCGCAGATTGGGAGATTTTCTATCATCCGCACACAAAGCGACGGCAAAATCCTGGTGTCGGGTGATTTCAGATATATTGTCAACGGCGAGGAAAAATCCAATCTGGTGCGCCTTAATTCCGACGGAAGTATCGATCCGACATTTATTCTTGGCGTTCCGATAATCGACGGAACAACGCCATTAGTAACATATAATGACGGCAAATTATTGGTCGGAACATCAAGATACTCTCCTGGTCAACCCCCTTTTCCGGTGAAACTATTAGCGACCGGTGGGCGCGATAATTCTTTTAATGCGAATCTTTATCCGCAGATCAATCTGGTATATGTTTATGACGTGGCTGTTCAGCCGGACGGAAAAATTATCATCGGTGGAAGTTATATTCTGCCAGGCGGGATTTTCAAAAGTTTCCTGACCCGGCTTAATGCCGACGGCAGTTTGGACACGACATTTCAAACCCGTGAACAACCCGATAAGGTGTTGACGGCTTTCGTGTTGCTGCCAAATGGTAAAATCGTGATTGCTGAAACTGGCAACGTTTTACGTTTGAATCCGGACGGCAGTGTTGACCCGACTTTTAACGCCGGAACAGGCGCTGACGGACAGATCAATGCGATGTTGTTATTATCGACCGGAAGGATTTTTGTCGGTGGCATATTCACGAATTTCAATGGTCAGCCGCGCGGAAATCTGGTTCAGCTCAACGCCGACGGCAGTGTTTTTACACCGGTTTATAATGTCAACGGCGAGGTCTGGAGTCTCGCGGTTGACGCCGACGGGCGCGTCTTTGTCGGCGGCAGTTTTACGATTATCAATGCCGGCAGCCGCAGCGCCGACCGTTCGTCTGTCGCCGCTTTAATTGATACGCCGCCGACCAGATTTGATTTTGACGGCGACCGACGCGCCGATCTGGCGGTTTATTTGGCGGCAGACGGAATGTGGTCAATTCTCAACAGCCTGAATAATCAGACCGTTTGGACAAATTTCGGGCTGAGCGAGGACAAAACAGTGGCGGCGGATTTTGATGGCGATGGCAAAACCGATATTGCCGTCTTTCGTCCATCGGAAGGAATCTGGTATTTGATGCAATCAACCAGCGGTTTCGGCGCGGTTCAATGGGGCGCGAATTGCGATAAACCAGTGGCAGGCGATTTTGACGGTGACCGCAAAGCCGATATTGCTGTCTGGCGACCGTCGAGCGCGGTTTGGTGGATCTTAAAAAGCTCAAATGGCGGAGCGTCGGTTCTAAAATTCGGTTTGCCGGGCGATGTGCCTTTATCGTACGCCGATTTTGACGGCGACCGAAAAACGGACATCGCGGTGTGGCGACCTTCTGACGGAAACTTTTACTGGTTGGCGAGCGGTTCAGCCAATCAGTTTAACGCGGTTCATTTCGGACAAAACGGCGATATTCCGGTTCCGGGCGATTACAACGGCGACGGCAAAACGGATTTGGTCGTCTTTCGCCCGGCGGACAGAACCTGGTATCAATACCTCTCTGCGCCAACCGGAAATTACGTTTATTCGGTGACAATATTCGGATTGAGTCAAGATGAGCCCGTCGCGGCGGATTATGACGGTGACGGCAAAACCGACATCGCGGTGCGGCGCGGCAATGTCTGGCATATTCTTAATTCTACGCTCCGGTATTCGGGTCAGTCTTTTGGAAATGCCAATGCGCAAGCGGTGGCGGCGTTTACAAACCAATAAAAGCATCAGCGGTGGAATCCTAACGAAACCTCTCAGATTAACGAAGCGGATTTCTTTTAATAATGCGAATCAGGAGTTGAATATTGGTAAACTAAAAAAGTTATTTGCAAACTCAAAATTCATGAGAAAAGTGTTAAATTGGGATTATTTGTTTTTAATATCGAAAATTAACAAAAAAGCGGGCGCAAGCGACCCTTCCTGACCTCAAATTTGCTGTAAATTGATTGATAATCTTTCA
>JANLTD010000122.1:0-3536 GCA_031362765.1 Acidobacteriota bacterium
ATTTTTACAATTATCGCAATTTAAGAAACTTTTTGACTTTTCGTCAAATTCAGCTTTCTGTTTATCATTCAACTTATCGTAGTTCGCTTGAAGTTGCCTTAACCGCAACAAAGATTGCCGAAGTATTAAAGATGAATAAAACCGAACAACAATCGGAGGAGCAGCAACTAATTGATTATTTTGTCCGAATGGGACTTTATTAATGTCTCCATATGATAACGAGACATCAACATTGGTAAAATTTCTTGCCCACGGAGAATCGTTCATTATTTTATAAACATCTTCTTTCTTCCATTCTTTCCAATCTTTTTCCCAAATTTTCTGGGAATAGTTTATTTGTACAAAAACCATCAAAAAAAATACGATCAAAGAAGCTATCCTTAAAGTTTTCATAAATTTCACCTTCCTTTTAAATAAATTATCTCGCCGATCAAATCATAGTCGTGCGCTTCGTTGATTCTGACGTTGTAGAATTCTTCAACCTTTGGGTTAAATCATTTTCAAACGCGAATCAAAAAATTTTCAGTTGCAAAAACATTTCTCGCCTTAAATTTCAAAGGACTTTGAACGATTGAAATAGCTTTGAGGTTTTCTAATCCACTAACGAAATAAGGTTCTTTGCAAGCCGGAATTTGTTTTATCCATTCGGGAGTTTCGATATATAATTCGTCGCAGAGTTTTTCAACCGTTGAAGCCAGCAGAGCGTCTATTTTGTCATCATTCAATTCAAAAGGCTCAATCAGCATTTCAACATTTCGACTCTGCGAAGCTCATCAACAAAATCATAAAAATACAACTTACACCAACGCGAATCGGCGAACATTTTTTGTTTTGTTTCTCTGAGCGTGATCATTTTTCTTCAAACAATTCTTCGGCAGTCAATTTGGACAATTTTAACTGCTTGAGGTTTATATGGCAAATTCAATAAAAAACTTGACGTGCATCACGGCATCGCATTATAAGTAGGAAAGGTTACGGCAGACAAACGATGAGTGATATTCTGGTCAGGATTAAACGGGCAGTTTTGGCAGAACGCTATGTTTTCAATGAAAAGGAAAAGCTATGATAAAAATAACGATCTGCCCAACCTGCGGCAGCGACAATATCAAAAAAGTGCGGCGGAATTGGACAAGTAAGATTCAAGGCAAAACTTATGTTGTCCCGAATCTGGAGTATTACGAATGCCCCGTTTGCGACGAGAAAGTCTATGACCGCGAGGCGACGCAAAAGATCGAAAGTTATTCTCCGGTCTTTGCAAAAAAACAAGCCGAGAAAACAGCATAAGGAAGTCAAGTTATTGTTGACTTTCGCCCCAAAGTAAAGTAAATACTATTCAGTTTTAGATTTCTTTTCCGAAGAGGTAAAAATGAAGTTCGTTTTGATGTTTTTCTTGTTGTGTTTTGTGACAAAAGTCGCATCTATTACTGCCCAAACAAGCGGCAAAAGAAGTATCCAACTTGATACTGAGACAATATTAGCCAACAAAGAATGGTTAGAGAAACTTTTTCGAGCCATCGCTGAATGTAAGGAAAAAGGAAAATGTAACCCTAAACTTGGTGTCGAAAAACTTACCGATTGGATACAGTTTAGTAAATATCGTAACCAAGAAAGGCTGGGTTTTGAGGAACTAGATTCATCGGACTTTGAATTTCTACAGAAAAAGTTTGGAAACTCAATAGCAAAGAAGTTTTTTATCCCCAATACACTTGGTTCCGCGTTTGTTTGGACATTAAATGAATCAGATGAGGAAGCTAAAAACTCATGGCTTATTTCTGGACAGGAAGCAGTAACCTCTTATAACCCGATTACTGGCGAAACTTCACCTATGACCACACTCACTCCAGCTAAAATTTCCGTGAAAATCTTTGCAACCATTCTATTAAAACTCATGACAGGCGGCGAAAATGGTGTAAGCATGGAGAAATTTGTTTCGTTTATGTTTGAGAAGCAAAGCAAAAAATAATCGGTCGTTAAACTTTTCTAAATAATCTCGCCAATCAAATCATAATCGTGCGCTTCATTGATTCTTACATTATAAAATTCGCCGATCTTCGGTTCAAGGTCTTCGGGCATATCATTGATGAGAATATATCCGTCAATCTCTTGGGCTTGCCCCTCTAATCTGCCCTGAAACAAAAGATCGGATTCCTGCGAATAGCCTTCAAAGATGACTTTAAAGGTTTTGCCGATCTTTTCTTTGTTCTTGCGTTTGGAAATCTTGGCTTGTTCCTTCATCAGAGTCGCACGGCGGCGTTTCATCGTTTTCGCGTCAACTTTGTTCGGCAGATGATAGGCGGGCGTTCCTTCTTCGTCGGAATATGTAAAGACGCCGACGTTATCGAATTCGCAATTGCGGACAAATGCCATCAACTCTTCAAAATCCTCTTCGGTTTCGCCGGGAAAACCCGTGATGAATGTCGTGCGGATCGTGATGCCGGGAACTTTTTCGCGGACGCGGGCGATAAGTTTCTCGAGACTTTCGCGTGTTCCGCCGCGTTTCATCAGTTTTAAGACATTGCGCGAGCCGTGCTGCAGCGGCATATCGAGATATTTGACGGCTTTCGGTGTTTCGGCGATCGCTTCCAAAAAAGCATCGGAAATATGCGTCGGGTAAGCATACATCACACGAATCCATTCAAGATCTTTGATCTCGCCGAGCGCGCGAATGAGTTTTGCGAGCGCGTCCCGTTCGCCCAGATCTTCGCCGAAACGCGAAGAATCCTGCGCGATCAGGACAACTTCCCTAACGCCTTGTTTCGCTAAATCTTCGGCTTCTTTTAAGATGCTTCCAAATCTTCTTGAACGAAACGAACCGCGCATCGAAGGAATCGAACAAAATGCGCAAGGACGATCACACCCTTCGGCGATCTTAATAAACGCCGTGTAAGAATCGGTTGCGCGATAACGAGGCGTGTCGAAATCGTAAAGATAGGTCGCCGTTTTATTGCCGATCGTCATCAGCGGCAATTCTTTGAAGTTTTTTGTTTCGTCAGCGGCTTCCAGGATTCTGCCAACTTCGTTGGTGCCGATAAATGCGTCAACATCGGGCAATTCTTTCATCAGATCGTCGCGATAACGTTCGACCAGACAACCCGCAACAATAACTCTCTGCGCTTTACCGTTTGCTTTGCCGTTGGTCGCTTCTAAAATAGCTTCGATAGATTCAGCTTTTGCCGATGCGATAAAACCGCAAGTATTGACGACCACCGTATCGGCTTCGTCCGGGTTATTCGTGATCTCGTAACCGGCTTCAATTAATTGTCCCATCATGACTTCCGAATCAACCAGATTCTTTGGACATCCGAGACTGACAAATCCTACTTTTTTCATAACGCAAAATAAACTAAAAGAATAGCACAAAATGACCGGCTTTGAGTAATTTCGGCTTGCCAATGAATTTCTAATTTATTAAACTTCTTCAAGATCCGAAAAATCAATTATTCAAGGAAAATTTATGAAAAAACACATTAATTCAATCATTGCGATTGGAGTTCTAGTATTTATCGCGATGGCTTGTAATGCAAGTTTTACGACCG
>JANLTD010000128.1:0-6432 GCA_031362765.1 Acidobacteriota bacterium
TTTTGCTTCGTTCAGAGTCCAAACTTTAGTTTGCTTGCCCGCCGCGCTTCGCTGGCGGGCTCACGCTAAAGCGTGGACTCTGAACGAAGAAAGAAATCCGCCAACGTAAACTCAAAACACCAGATAATTTAAAAATCGCTCTACTTAAGATTTACGTAATTAGGGAAAATTTAACGCTGGTGGCGCAAAGTTGCAAAGTCGCGCGCGCGAAACCTTGTTCTTTTTCTAGTTACCAACACTTGTTTTTTTTCAATGATTTCAAGTGATGAAACATTTTTTCAAAACTCTGCGGCTTTGCGCCACCAGCGTTAAAAAAGTTTTCTTGCGTAATTCCTCTTTACGATTTTTGCGGGGCGATAAATGTATATTCCGCCGGACGGAATTTTTTGAAGAGGCGGAGTGTCAATTTCGGTGAGATCTTCAGCAAGGTCATCAGTAAAAATAATTTCGGTTTGCGGAAATATTCATTCGCTTTGGCAATATGCGCCTGCGCTTCGGCAAAATCGCCTTTCGTTAAACTGAATTTTCCCTGTTCGAGTTCGTATTCGGCTTCGTAAACAAGCATCTGTTTGTTCCAGACCGATTGTTCGCCTTCGCTCAAACCATATTTGTTGCTGATCACATTCAATGCACGGATATTTCGGTTGGACCTTTCGACATTCGTTCCCGAAAGACTGTTCAGGCGAACGCGGTATCTGACCAAAACATCGGTTTGATAGCCAATGTGCGCGCCGTTTTTGGCAAGCCTGTACCATAGATCGTAATCCTGCATTCGCGGCAATTCCGTGTCAAACATATTGAGCCGGACAACCCAATCTTTTTTCAAGATCGTTCCCGAAGTTATCACGTTGCACTGCGCGCTGATCAAACTGGTCGTCGTTACCGCGCCCTTTGAAGGCGAAGTTTTTGTGTATCTTTCGCCATCGAAAAGCGGTTCGCCGAAAAGCTCCGCGTCGCAATAAACCATATCGAGATCGTTTTTTTCCAGAAATTCGACTTGCGACAGTAAAAAATCCGGAAGCCAAATGTCGTCGCCGTCAAGAAAGGCCAAAAGCTCGCCGCGCGACAGACAGATCGCCGAATTTCGCGCCTGCGACGCGCCAAGATTTTCCTGCTCGGCATAGACAATGCGGTCAAAATATGGAGCGAGCGCGGTTTCCAGTTCTTTCGTGTCTTTGGAACCGTCGTTGATCACAACAACTTCAAAATTATTGTAAGTTTGCGCGAAAACCGAATCGAGAGTTTCTTTCACGAATAAAGCAATGTTGTAAGCGGGAATAATGACGCTTATTTTCGGCGTTTTGATGACTTGGTTGCCGACACATAATTTCTTAACTCTTTTGTTAATTTGCGGACAATCGGCGTATTTTTCTTCTGAATGAATTTTCATACAGTTTGATTAAAAGTCGAAACAGCCTCGCCTTCCTCATTTTTTTCACGGATCGGTTCCCAGGTTGCGTAGCGTACGCCGCGCAAAAACTTGTAAAAGCCGAAAACAGAAGCCAGATTCGCCAATACAAAATAATGCGGAATCGCGAAAACCCCGATTTTCGCGCCAATTTTTTCAACTATCCAACCGAGCGCCGCCAAAAAATAAAAAGCGGCTTGCAAGAGAAACAATATTTCAAAAAAAAGCGAATGCCGCATTAGAAACGCATTTGAAACAAACACAAGAAGCAAAAACAACGGCACGGCGTAGCGCAGAACTTTATGCGAAACAAGTTCAACCGCGTAAAATCCGCTTCGCAGGGGATTCATCATTTTGCGATTCCGCCATAAATCGGTAAAGGTTTGCGAAATAACGCGAACGCGCATTTTCATTTCCTTTTCCGTGTGCCGGTTGGTTTCTTCGGTACAGATCGCGTTCGGTTCGTAAACGGAACGCAAACCTTGTTCGTAAATAACCGTGCAGATCAAAAAATCACTGCAGGCTTCCGCGTACATCGGACGATACGCCGATTTTCGAACCGCGTAAAGACAACCCGACGCGCCGATCAACGAACAGGCGCGGCTTTCTGATTCCTTTATGAAGGTTTCGTAATTCCAGTAGCTTTTCGCGCCCTTTCCGACATTCGACGCAGAATTGTCAAGATAGATCAATTTTCCCGCCGCGCAACCGACGCTCGGATCCGCAAAATTCGGCAAGATCTCACGCAAAACGTCCGATTTGTAAGCGGTGGTCGCATCTGAAAAAAGAATTATTTCGCCTGTTGCCTGCTCGACCGCTTTATTTTGCGTATAGGTTTTGCCCTTTCTGCCTTCCTGCCGAAAAAGCCCGACGCCTTTTGACGCATATTCTTTGACGATCTCGTCAGTTTTATCGGTTGAACCGTCAGAAGCAACAAGGATTTCAAGGTCTTTGTTCGGATAATCAATTTCGAGCGTGTTTTCAATTTTGGCACGAATCGCTTTTTCTTCGTTGTAAGCAGTGATCAAGATCGTCACTTTCGGCGCAAACGCGGCGCGCTTTATCTTTTTCGGGAACGCCCGACTGACCAGATAAACGAGTATCGGATAGCCGACATACACATAAAAAAGTGCGGCCAACGAAAACCAAAAAATTATTTGGGCAAATAGTTCAACCATTATTTTGAGCCGCGTTTGAAACAAACAGATTTTTAAGCGGCTCTGTTTTTACCTCTTCCATTAAGCCTCGTTCGATCTGATAGATCCTTCTGAATGCCACGGCGTAGGCGATCAGGTAATAAATAAACCAATTATACGCTACCGCAACGAAAAAACTGGAAACCATATAACCGACAATGCTCGCCTGGAGCCCGATAGACATATAATAAAACCAATCGCGCGTATCCTTTGCAAAAAGTGTCCGCTCGATTGCGCCGAGTTTTCTAAACGGACTGACCATAAAGATCAGATACGCGGCGAGTCCCAAAACCCCGATTTCTGACGAAACCTGCGTAAAAGCGTTGTGCGTGACGAGATTATGAACGCCGACGATCGGGAAGTTTCCGATACCGATGCCCCACGGATTTCTGAGCGAGACGAGAATCGAACGCTCCTGAAGTTCGCGCCGCTGATCGCTTGAACCGACCGGATCCGGTGCGAGACCGAAAATTGACAAGATTCGGACACCGTAATTTCCGGGTGCCAGCAGAATCACTAAAATTCCGATAACTATGGAAACAATGCTGACGTTCAGGCGATTTTTACGCCCGAGTTTCCAAACCAAAACTGCCGAAGCCGCGACCAATCCTAAAAATCCGCCGCGCGAATAGGTCACAAAATTTGCCGAAACAAAAAGCGCCGCCATCGCAAAAAAACCGAAGCGCATTATTTTGCTTTTCGCGGCGATCCCAAGACAAACCGCGAGCGGGATCATCGTCACCAGATGCAAAGACATATCGTTCGGATTGCCGAACATTCCGCCGATCTCAACGTCAACACGATAGCCTTCCGCCCTGAATTCGCCTTTCAGAAAAAGGTCTAACGCCTGATAACTGAGAATAAATGCCATCGCCAGCGAAAGCCCCATCAAGCCCATCAATCGCCGACGGTTGCGCAAAACGTTGACCATCACGATAAACATCAGAACGGCTTTGATAAAAGTATCGTTAAAGGTTGCCCACGCGGTCGGCGGATCTTTCGCGATCGGTATTGTCAGAAGCGCGAGAAACGTCAACACGAGAATCGCTTTGACCTCGGTTGACAGAGCCGTCAGATTTCCTTCGGTCGCCAATTGTGTCGGAAGATAAACGAGTAACGTCGCGAGGGCGAAATAAAACGCCGTCGCCGACAGAAACGACAGCGAACTGACGAGTTCGTAAGGTCGAAACAGTACGAGAATCGAAAAAAGAAAAAGTCCGAGATAACTAAACGTGTGTCCGTTGCGCGTCAGCCAATTATCCGAACTCAAAAGCCGACGGTCTTTTTCCGTCTTTTTTTCCTGCTTTTTGCTCTTTTGCGTTTCGGCGAAAGGCAATTCCGGCGTCGGTTTTGAATCGGTTTCAGGCAAAATAAAAATTCCCGTCTGCGCCGTTACTTCTAAATTTGAAGAAAACGAATCAGACGGAAATTTGTTTTTGAGGTATGGGTTTTGTAGGGTTTGTGAGTTTGAGTTTTGAATATCCTGAACATTATTGTAAGGCTTCAGGTTTTGTGAGTTTTCGCGAGGTTTGAGCGAGGTTTGGCCGTGTGAGGTTGCTCCGCCGTTTTTAGTCGCCGGCGGAATACTTTTATAATCGGTTCTTTTCTGTTTGTCGGCGGACATCAATAAAACTTTGCATCATCGCGCTCGGTGGCAAAGGCGGTTGGGCATTTAGGTCTTCGGACCTGGTAAAAAAATTCTCGAATGACATTTTAGCACTTTGGGTTTGTTATTGATAAGAAAATCAGAGAATGTGGTGAACAAATTTCAAACGGCAACCTGTTCGTCTTCGAAAGAAATAAGCCCGTGAACTTTTTGCTTTAAGGCCCTTTCAAACTGCCGCGCTTCGTTCACGCCGTTAAAAGAAAGCGATTGCAGATTTGATTCGATGCGTTTGCGGTAATCGGAAACGAGCGAATCCGAAACGCCGAGCATTTCCGCGACTTCGAGTTGCGTGCCGCCGTCGCTCGTCAGATAACAATGCCATAAAACACTGATCATTCGATCATATTGTTTGGCTTTGCCGCGTACCGATTTATTCAGGTTTTGCAAAAATCCGTCAACAAATTCGGTCGCTAAAACTTCGGCCTCCTGCCGCAGAAAACCTTGTTCGGGATTTTCCCGCGTGTCGGCGTGTTCAAATTCAAATCTCCCGTTTTCGTCGTCGTCGCTGCCCGTGCCGCCGATCGGCACGAGATAAATGTCCATCACCGGCAGCCGCGACATCACAAACGAACGCAACGATCGAACATCAACCGGCGAATCAATCGCTTTGAAAACTTTGATGATCAACTTTTCCAGGTCAACATTGCTGATGACGATCTGTGCGTCTCCCGTGCAGCCGACCATTCGCGTATCACGGCTGTGAAACGAAACCACCTTGACGCGCTGTTCCATTTCCTGAACATTACGCCGCGTTTTTTTATCTGTCCAATCTGCCAGGCCGTAAGTTCGGTCCGCTAAACGGCGATGAATGTCGGGATTATTAAGATTGTCGAATCTCTTGAAAGTCTTGCTTGTCTGGATCAGCGTTGAGACGCGGCGCGCCAGCCGATAGCTTTCCGGATAACGTTTGCGAAGCTCGGCCGTCAGCAAATTGGTTAATTCGATCTGGCTGATCTCGGCTTCGATCTCCGGGTCCGTCATTCCGGCATCAAGATAGTGCTGAAACCGCTCTTTGCTCAGGAGCGCGACAAAAAGCTCTTGTGTTAAATCTGTGTACGCATTGTATTTGCCTTCTTCGATAAGAAAACCCGCACTCTTTGAAGCTCTCACTAAAGGATGCGAAGAAACTATCCGATGCAGTTCCGCCCAGATCCGGTTGACGTCAGAAATTTTGAGGCTTTCCGTCCATTTACCAACCTTGATCTGCCGGTGTTGTATCGTCTTTGGAAGGCGCTCCTGCTGTTTGATTGCACTCATATATATCTAGTCCGATTGTTTATTTTTGTGAATTGTATTTTTTAGATAGCAATGCCCTGCCCTGATTGCGGAAATCTCGTCCCGATTGAGATTTTGCTCCGCAAAGCCTTCAGTAATTTTTCGCTAATTTTTGAGAAGGGTAAATCCTTGAAATTAACCACCGAGCTATGCGGTTAATCTGGCGGGTAACCGGAGCGGAACGCTTTTTTGTTCCAAACCAACTACATTTAAGATATTAGCAATTATTGACGATTTGAGCAACTATTTTTTATATTTTTTTACATAGTTTAACATTTACCGATAAATCGTTCTGTTATTTACATTTAGACTAGCCACAATGCAATAAATATCCGATCCGAAAAGATTTTTTTTATATTTTAGTGATATTGTTTTGGAACGAGAGCAGCATTACAGATTTATTTTTTGTAACGGTTAATTTTCAAACGCGTTATTTTTGTGGTAGTTAAGAAAGTTCTTGTTTCAAAGTCCGAATTATGATTTCGATAAAAATGAATACATTTAACAAAAGTGTAAATTGTCCTTCATCCGAGAAATTATTGGCGCATCAAAACGGCGACGCGATTGCCGCTGAGCGTGATAAGATCACTGTTCACCTGAGATTCTGCGAATTCTGCGCGGCCGAGGTCGAACTTTATTCGCATTATCCGCAATCGGACGAACAAATCGAAAAAGCAGATATTCCGCCGCCGCTTTTTGAACTTGCCGAAGCCCTTTTGAGCAATAAACACCGAGATAATTCTTTGCTCAAAAGGCTTTTTAGCGAAAAAGAGGACTCAAAGATCGGCAATTTTTGAGTAATTTTCCAATCCGCGCATCCCGAATCAACCTAGCTTCCGCAAATCTCATCAATCGCTTCTTCGTATTTTTCGTCAATCACACCCCGT